>CAZUJQ010000033.1:0-20391 GCA_964620805.1 uncultured Planctomycetales bacterium
GAACTACCTGAAAATACGGCCCAAAAGCCCGAAAAAGTGCCAAACTCAAGTTATCAATCAAAAAGCCTTTGCTGGTCAATTGCCCTTTAAAATTATACCTTAATGGCAACGGATCCTCTGTGCGAATCGAGCCGGTGGCGGAAAGAAAATCACCCTTTAAAACGAAATTTGAATTTAAGAGAACAGATTCCGGGAAACCCTTTAACACCGCGTCTTTGAGGCGGATTTGGATATCGGCTCTGGGCCATGTCCGCACAAGGGTTAAAATCTCCTCCCCATGGTCGTTTAAAAATTGGGGAAAAGTCAACCCGTGAATCTCCGGTTGATCAAAAACAATGCTGGAAATCAGGAAAGAACGCCGGACAAAGAGATCAAACCAAGATAGTTTTATAGTGGCTTTAGGGATAACAAAGGAGGGGTGAGGGGAAGATCTTCTAGAAAGCTGAATATCATGAAAAAGAATTTTATTGGGGAAGAAAAAGCCAATCCGGCCAATCGATAGGGGGGTACTCAAGTGCTGATGGATTGTTTTAACGAGGGAGTCTTTGGAGGCAACTAAAACGGCATTGACAGAAACGGTGAGGAAACCCAGCAGGGTCATAAGCCAAATGATCAAGAGCCATGATTTTTTAGAGAGAGATTTGGACAAACATTTCTCCTTGGGCATAGAACTGGACCTTATCAATGTAAAAGACCGCTTTATATCTCCGATTCAGCGGCGATCGATACCCATATTCTTTAAACTCTGAGAAGACCAGCCCCACCGGATGAAGAGTCAAGATGCTCTTTTGCAGATCCTTTTCTAAGGATTGATTCCCTTGAAGCTGGGCTATCTTTAAAAGGTAGGCCAGGGCAAACAATTTCCCTTGAGAGTCAGGATTGAGGCGCATAAACTCATTAAAATAAGAGGCGGCTTCCCGATAGTTGGGCGAAAGGAAATAATATTCCCCTTGGGCAAATAAAGCCCGGGCTTTTAATTTGGAATCTGGATAATCTTTCAGAAGGGCGCGATAATGCATAAAGGCAAAGTCGATCTGTCCGGCCCGGGCGGCAGAAAGCGCCCGGGAGTAAATTCGGGCGTCTTCTCCGGCGGAAAGTGTTTGGCTGGAGAATAAAAAAAGAAATAGGAATAAAAAAAACACGTTAGAATTTATTTTGGCTCAAGTGCGCAGCTTATAACCGATCTTAAAAAGATGCACGGTCCCAAAAAAGATTCCCACCGCTAGGATAAACGCGAAGATCACACTCATCAAAACCGGCATATCCGCGGAGCCCACGATACTAAAACGGACCCCATTCACCAGATAATGCATCGGATTGAATTTGGTGATGATCTGCAAGGAATGCGGCAGCATGTCGATCGGGTGAAACACCCCTCCTAAAAAGACCATAGGCACAATCACATAAATATTCCAGAGACTCAGCATCCCAAAATCCTCGGCCCATAGGGCCCCAATCATGCCGGCGCAGGAAAAGATGACGGAAATGGTCCCGATAAAATACAAAAGAAGAAGGGGATGCTCAATGATGGTGGACGTAAAAAATATCGACACC
The DNA here is from genome assembly GCA_964620805.1 of uncultured Planctomycetales bacterium. Lineage (GTDB taxonomy): Bacteria > Omnitrophota > Gorgyraeia > Zapsychrales > JAHFFX01 > CAZUJQ01. The sequence goes on from CAZUJQ010000033.1 coordinate 1,555, forward strand.
AGAAACACCCCTAGAGAAACAATCAACCCTCGGGTCACGCCACCCGCCAACAGTCCCAGAACCATTTCATAATAGGATAAAGGAGCCAGCAGAACTTCCTGAATATGATTATGCCAGCGGGCGATAAAAAGCGAAGAGCTGGTATTCTCGTAAGAGCTCGAAATGAGATGAAGGGTAATGAGCCCCGGAATGATAAACGCAAGATAGCTTAAGCCCCCATCGACCGAGGGGATGCGGCTTCCGAGCGCCACGCCAAAGATGTACATGAAAAGGGCCGAGGAGACCAACGGGGGAAAGATCGTCTGGCTGGCCACGGAAAGAAATCTGATGATTTCCCGTTTGGAAAGGGAGAGAACGCCAACCGGATTTGTGATGATGAGGTTCATCATTCGGCGCTGGTCAATTCCAGGAAGACCGCCTCTAACGATTTATCCTGCAGAACAGCCTTTTTCTCACCGATTCTAACCAGGCGGCCATGGTTGATGATGCCGATGGTGCGGCATAATTTCTCGGCCTCTTCCATATAATGGGTGGTTAGAAAAATCGTTTTTCCCTCTTTGTTGAGCTGTGTGAGGTAATCCCAAATCAGAAATTTCAGCTCAAGATCGCAGCCGGCGGTGGGTTCATCCAGAATGAGAATCTCCGGATCGTGGATGAGGGCGCGGCACAGCAAGAGCCGTTTTTTCATGCCGCTGGAGAGGGCGCGGTGTTTGGCGTTTCGCTTTTCGCCGAGCCGAAACCGTTCCAGCAGCGCATCGGCCCTGCGGGAGGCCTCTGCTGGAAGAACGCCAAAATAACCGGCCTGGTAGACCAAAAGCTGATGGATCGTCAAAAAAGGATCGAAATTGAATTCCTGAGCGCATAAGCCCACGAGGCGCCGGCTTTGCAGATACTCGCTGGTTGTGTCGTATCCAAAGACTTGAACCTGGCCGGATTGATAATTGGAAAGCCCGGTGATGGCATTGATGGTCGTGGTCTTGCCGGCTCCGTTGGGGCCCAGGAAGGCAAAGAAGTCGCCGCGTTGGATTTGAAAGGAGACATTGTCGAGGGCCTGGAACTTGTGGTAGAACTTGGTCAAATTTTTAATCGAGATGGCGATGTCGGAATTGCGCATGGGTTCATTATACTGGAGGACGAAGGTTTGTCAAAGGGGGCTTTTAAAAATCACAAATTCCAATAACCAAATCACAGACAATAGCCAATAGCCAATGACCAAAATAATTTTGGCTATCTTCGATGTTTGGAATTTTGGTCATTGGGTATTGTAGATTGTTTGGAATTTGGGATTTGGTTATTGTGATTTTGCTTTAATTCCCCATACGCATTACGCGCGGCATTGCGCACGATTTCCGGCAGGCTGGGATGGATGTAGATCATATTGAGAAGATCGTCCAAAGTGCCGTCTTTGGTCATCAAAGCAATGATCATATGGATCATGTCGGAGGCCTCGTCTCCTACGATGTGTGCGCCCAGAATCTTACGGTTTTTTCGCTCGATTAAGATTTTCACAAAGCCGTGATCGGATAGCCGGGCCATGCCCATGGCGCTTTTGGCGTACGGGTTTAAGCCCACCACATAATCGACGCCTTCTTTTTTGAGTTCCTCTTCGGTTTTGCCCACGCCGGCCACCTGCGGATGCGTGAAGACCGCATGGGGCATCGGCGGGTACCGGATCGCTTGCGGGGATTTTTCGATAAAGAGGGTGCGCATCAGATGCTCGCCTTCAAAGTTGACGCTGTGGCGATACAAATACCGCCCCGTGCAATCGCCCAAGGCGTAGACATCCTTGACGCTCGTCTGCAAATAATCATCAACTTGGATGAACCCTTGCTCATTGAGCTTGATGTCGGTCGTCTCTAGCCCTAATTGATCTGTGTTGGCCATAACACCCGTGGCCACAAGAAGGGCCTCCACCGTGATTTTATTGTTCTGGCCTTGCGTGTTTTGATAGCTGATCGTAAAGCGGTCCTGGGAAAATTCCACACCCCCGGGCACAACGCCCAAATGCACGTGGTGCGCTTTAGAAAAGATCCGGGAAAACTCTTCGGCCAGTTCGGCATCCTCCCGTGGAAGGAGCCGATGCCGGACAAGAAAATGGACGTCTGTCCCAAAAGCCCCATACGCATGGCCCAGTTCCACGGCAATAAGACCACCACCTACGACAACCATGCTTTTGGGAAGCCGGGTGTTCCGTAAGGCCTTGGTACTCGTCATAAAGGGTGTGCCCGTAAGGCCGGGGATGGGAGGGATGCGCGGGCGGGCACCCACGGCCAGAAAGATTTTATCCGCGCTGATTGTGGTTTCATCTACCCGAATGGTTTTATTGGCCACAAATCGTCCTTCGGTGTGGTAGAAGTCGATGTTAGGGTTTTTTTGATAACCAATAGCGATTTTCTGGGAATCGCCATCCACGGTCTGGGAAATGCGAGTGATGAGACGGGAAAAATCGACCGCGAGATCCCCCTCCACATGGAGGTCAAACTTTTTCGCTTCCCGAATGGCAATGGCAACATCCGCAGGATGGATCAGCATTTTGGAGGGGATGCAGCCGCGGTTGAGACAGGTTCCCCCTAGGGCCTCTTTTTCGATCACGGCGACTTTTAATCCCAAGCGGGCCGCCGGGCTCACGATCTTTGCTCCGCCCCCGGAGCCGATGACGATGATGTCGTAGTTTTTCATGGTTGAGCTTTCAGCTATCAGTCGTCAGCCTTCAGTCCTCAACGAGTCCTTGGAGACTGAAGGCTGACGACTGATAAGTGACGACTGATCCAGAAATCGATACAGCCGAGCCACCACCTGCTCTACATCCACCAGATGCATGACATCGGCGCGAAGCTTCGCCACATGGGGAAGGCCTTTGAGATATCCCACCCAATGTTTCCGGAATCCCACAACGCCCTCCCAAGGCCCTTTGTCTTGAACAGACAAATTCAGATGCTCAATGGCCAGCTCGATACGTTCGGCAACACTGGGCATAAGGGAAACCTCTCCGGTTTCTAAATAGAGCTTGCTCTGCTGAAAGATCCAGGGATTGGCGATCGCCTCGCGGCCGATCATGACGCCATCGCAGCCAATTTCAAGCATGCGTTTGACATCCTCGGGCGTTTTGACATCGCCGTTGCCAATGAGGGGAATGGAGATGACTTTTTTGATCCTTTCCAACCACTGCCAGTCGGCCGAGCCGTTGTGCGCCTGGGCGCGGGTGCGGCAATGAACACATAATGCGGCGCAACCCGCCTGCTCCACCATCTTCGCGACATCCACGATGACGATGGTGTCCTGATCCCACCCTAGGCGGGTTTTAACCGTCACGGGGAGCTTGGTGGCCCTGACAGTGGCCTTGACGATGGATTCAAAACGCGGCAGGTCTTTAAGAAGCGCCGCGCCCTCACCGCGGGCCACGTGATTTTTGACCCAGCAGCCGCAGTTTAAGTCGATGAAATCTGGCTGGCAGCATTCGGCCACTTGGGCTGCTTTTTCCATGGAGCCTTCCATCCCGCCAAAAAGCTGAATGGCGATGGGCCGCTCTTGATCGGTAATTTTAATCTTGTTGAGAGCGGCAGGGATCCCGCGGATCAGGCCTTCGCTGCTGGTGAATTCGGTATATAGGAGATCCGCCCCCAGGCGTTTGCAGATCAAGCGAAACGCATGATCGCTCACGTCTTCCATGGGAGCGAGGGCCAAAGGATGGTCTAAATTGAGGTAGCCGATTTTCATAGGGCACAATTATAGCCGATTTTTTCTATTATGCAAACAGGTTGATTTTTTGATTTTGAGTCGGTATACTTGAAGCTATAAAAATGACACCAATCCTTTGTCCACCTACAGAACCCGCTATCCGCCGCGGTATCAAGACCGTTGGCATCGGCAAAAAGGGAAGCAAGGCCCTGGATGCCGCTCTCATCGAAGAGATTATCAGGGATCTTAGAGAGAACAGGGTGGCGCCCGCGGCCAAGGGCGCCTTTTTCGCCGCCCTCGTTTTGAAAGGGCCAACACCGGCCGAGCTGGCCTTTGATCAGGTGTTCTCACCGGGAACGTTGCAAGACCCTCAGCGGTTGGTGGAGGCGCTTTGTCCCGAGGCACCGGATTTTGTCAAAGAGATTTGTGAGGAGATCTTACAGGGCAAAACCATTAATACAGCCACAGCGCGGCAGTTGGGGGACTTTTTACTCTCGGATCAGCTAGGGGATGCCGCCCGTGGGTTGGTGGCCAGTGCCTTGCGGGTTCGTTACGAAACACCGGAGGAGTACGAGGGCCTTCTTTTGAGCATGCAGGCCACCTTGGAGACTCCCTTTCGTGAGGAGGTTCCGCCAGGAGCGCCCATCATCCAACTGGCGGAGCCTTTCGATGGTGTGGATCAATCGTACTTGATAACGCCTCTTTTGGCGGATTTTTTTCGAGAAGAGAATTATCGGGTGGTGAGTCTTGTAGGAAGGAACAGCGGACCCAAATCCGGAAACACGTTGCTGGATTTGGCCCAGGCCTTGGAGGCCGTCTTTCTTAAGAGGAATCAAGATCTTCAAGGCGAGGGCCTGGCCTTCGGCTGGTATGTCCATCAACAGGACCTTTCCCATCCGGTGGACCGCTGGGTGGAGATCCGGCGCCAGACCATCAAACGACCTTTCTTGTCGACTCTGGAGAAATTTTTAAATCCCTTCGGCGCGCACCTCGTTATCACGTCGGCTTTTCATCCTCCCTATACCGAAAAGATGATCACGGTCGCCGAGGCCGCCGGATTCCCCACAGCGATTGTCGTGCGCAACGGTCTGGAAGGGACCCTGGCCTTTGGGCTCAAACGACCGGTCAAGATTCTGTGCTCGGTCAGGCAAGCGCAAGGAGAGTATATCCGCCACGAATTGGAATTCGATCCAGAAAAGTGCTTGGGAGTTGTTGTTCCTTGGGAAGAAAAGTTAGAGAAGCCGTCGCTTTCAGAGAACGGCCGTTTGATTCAAACGTTTAAGGCCCAAGGCCAAACGGATTATCAGCTTTTCGATCTCAGGGTCAGGGCGACGTGTGCCGGGCTTAAACAGGCCATCGATTGGGTTAAACAAAGGACATCATGCCTTGGATAAAATGGAAAAGAAGCGGGTCCCCCATAAAGGCTGATCAATCCTCCAGCCCAGGGAAAGAGAGGCCCATGATGATGAAAGAGGCCTCCGTGGGCACGATGATCGTGGGAGTCATTTTTATCTTGACAGGCATCGGTTATCTGAATGATATTGCAGACAGTGTTTTGCCCACGGCTTGGAAGGGCATTCTTTCTCGGGAATTGCGCTTTTATGACATGAAAAGCTATGCGCTCCAGCTTCAGTACGAGGCCCACTTTCAAAATCAAGATCTCCGGGAAGACACAAGAGAGCAAAACCGCCAAATCCTGCTCGATAATCTCGAGGCCGGCAGAAGGAAAATTTTGAATTGGATCGAGCATTGGCGCAATACCGAAACCGAATACTTTTTGATGACTCATCCGGCGCGGTTATTTATGTTTTTGCTGGTCACGATGTGGCTTGTGGTGGTGGGGATCGGCTTTCTCATTGTCTTTCCCTGGCGCCATTGGTTCGTTTTCGTTAGCATCATCATAAACTATTTTTGGCAGACGTATAATTTTATTTATGAGAAGAAACTCGAGGGGATATCCTTTAAGTATCACAACGAAATCAATCAAATTCTGGGGATGCCACTCCAGTCGCCGGCATTCCAGGATCAAAAACTTTTTTTTCAGATTCTGCAGACCTTCATCTGTTTGGGCATGCTTTATTATTTCAGCACAGAGTCGGGAAAGAGTCTTTTCCGGGAAGAACCCCGGCACCCCTTCACTGATCTTTTAAAGGAGAGAAAGCCCTTAGAACCTCCCAAGCTAGCAAATCCATGAACCCTTCTGTTTCTTTTTATACCCTGGGCTGCCGTTTGAATCAGAGTGAGACCGTGGCCCTGATGCAAAGTTTCAAAGAGGAGGGTTGGCAGATTGTAGATTCTTCTCAGCCAGCCGATGTGGCGGTCATCAATACCTGCACGGTCACCGAAAACGGCGACGCGGATACCCGAAAGCTTGTTCACAGGATTCTGCGGATGAATCCTAGCTCCCGGATTGCGCTCATCGGCTGCCAGGCGCAGGTTCAAAAAGAGAGGCTGGCCGGGCTTCCCAACGTGCACTGGATCGTGGGCAACGCCCGCAAAATGGATTTGGCTTTGATCCTTAAAGAATCCCCGTCGGCCGAAATTTCCCAGGGCCCCCGGGTGGTCACGCCCGCGATTCCCCATGAGAGTTTTACGGTATCCCATCCTGCCATCGATCCCCATCACACGCGCGCCAATTTGAAGATCCAGGATGGCTGTGATTTTTTTTGTTCGTTTTGTGAAATCCCGTATGCCCGGGGCCGTGGGCGCAGCCGCGAGTTTGCGGATATCTTATTGGAAGCCAGAAGCCTGGTTAAAGCGGGGTATAAAGAAGTCATCCTCACGGGGATCAATCTCGGAACGTATCATCACAAAAGCGGAGCAGAAGACGGCAACAGGGTTCAAGAAGAGAAGAGATTCCTCGACCTCCTGGACGCTTTAGAAACAATCGAAGGCCTTATGCGGATTCGGATCTCCTCCATTGAACCGACGACTGTTCCCCGGGAATTGTTTCAACGGATGGCTGAAGGAAGAAAGCTCTGCCGTTATCTTCACATTCCTCTGCAAAGCGGCAGCGATGAGATCCTCCAGACGATGAAGAGAAGATATACGGCCCAAGAATTCCGGGGTTTTCTGGAACGGGCCCACAGGAGTGTCCCGGGGATTTGTTTAGGGACCGATGTCATTGTGGGTTTTCCGGGAGAAACAGACACGCACTTTCAAGAAACCTGTCGGATTTTAAGAGATATGCCTTTAGCCTATTTTCATGTGTTCAGTTATTCCGAGCGTCATTTTGCCAAGAGCCGTCTTGTGCCCAACCCCGTTGATTTGAAGACCATCCGCAAGCGGAGTCAAATTTTGCGGGATTTGAGTGTCCGCAAACGGCAGTTGTTTCTGCAAGGGCTCCTGGGCACCACCCAAAAGGTTTTGTTCGAAGAACGAGAAGACTGCCTCTGGACCGGTCTGACGGACAACTATGTCCGGGTAAGGGTGTCTTTCCAAGAAGATCTCAAGAATAAAATCCGGAAGGTTCGCCTGAATAGCCTGGAAGGCCAGGCGCTGAGAGGAAGCCTTGCGAGCTGATAGACATTCCGAAAGGTTTAAATTTGAGATTTAATCCCTATGAATAAAGCTGAACTTATTCAACACCTCATGGACATGGTGAACCATATCCCCTATCGGGATAAAGAGAGCCTGCTTGTTTTTCAAAAGAAAGCCGAGGAGACGATCACCGATCTCTTTGGCGAGGAGAGTCATTACCATCAGGAGTTGCATAAAATTCGTTTTGTTCCGTCATCCTTTTATTCCACGGAAGACGATTACCTGGAAAGCTGGAAGACGGGAGTGGGATCCGCCCAAAAGCTTCTGGAAAATATGTTAAAAGAAGCTGATTCCTCCCAACAGCCTCCCCAAGAAGAGTCTCCTAGTCCCCCAAAAGGGCCGCAGCAGCCTTCCAAAGATTCTGTCGATGATTATCTTTTAGAGCTTGAATTCGCTCCAGAATCTCAAACCATCAATTTGGATGAAATGGATCATTGGCAAGAGGCCCCCCAGCCGGTTGCTCAGGGACAAAATTCACCCAAAACAGAATCTCCAGAAATTGCTCTGCCAAAGTCCACTGAAAAATCTGAAAAGAGCGGGAAATCCAAAGTAGAGCAACTGGAAGCGGTCATTGAAAAGATTAAAATGGCGCGCTTTAAAGAGACAACGGCTCTTTCGTCCGGGGAGCTGAGCCCTGCGGGGCAAGAGGAGAAATCCTTTGAAGCGACCCGTCTTTCCGGAATTCCACCGGTTCTGGTCGTCTATGGCGCCCATGAGATGATTAAAGACGAGGTTCTTGTTGTTCTAGAACGGCTGGGATTTCCGGTCCTTTTGTCGCCCGGGGAAAAAAGGGAGGGCCTAACAGTTTTTAAAAGATTTCTACAGCCCACGGATATTTGTTTTGCCGTTGTGATTTTGACCGGAGACGACTTTGCTTACTCTAAGGATCAAACACCCGATGAAGCGAAATTGCGCGCCCGTCAGAGTGTGGTTTTTGATCTAGGCCTTTTAGTGGGCAAGCTGGGCAGGGACCGGGTGTTCGTTCTTTATCAAGAGACCAGAGACTTTGAGCTCCCTACGGATTTTTTTGATGTGCTATATGCTCCTTATAGCAAGGTAGGGGGCTGGCAGCTGGAGCTTTTGCGGCAGCTTAAAAAAGCCGGCTATCCCGTGGATGCAAATAAAATAATTTGATTTTGGTTTTCCAGGGTTTTTGCTATCATAAACGCCATGAGACATTCGAGAAAAGGCTTTTCGCTTCCGGAGATTTTGATTGTCGTAGCCATCATCGCTATCCTGGCCGCGATTGGGATTCCCCACTGGTTAAGGGTCAAAATCAACGCCAATGATGCCGCTGCTCAGGCCACGTTAAAGGCCGTTTCCACGGCCTTGGAAAACTACATGGCAAGTTATAGTGTCTATCCTTCAGATCCCAATGATTTGATAACCGGCTCTCCTCCTTATCTTACAAAAGACTATTTTACCGGAACGCATAACGGTTTTACCTTCAGCCCCAATATCACCGAGTATACCTACTCGGTTACCGCTACCCCAGCAACAATGGGTTCCACCGGGACACGGAGTTATACGATGACAACCGGCGGGGTGCTGACAGCCAATTGATAAATTTTTTGCCTTGATCGGGGTTTATCGATTATACTTGTGGCATCGTGTTTGGGATTCAAGCAGGCCAATTTAAAAACTGATTAAGGAGGATCACACGTGAGAAAGAAGAACTCCAGCAAAGATCAGCGAATCGTGTTTTTTTGCAGTCTTGTTTTGTTTGTGTATTTTGTGTTGTTTGGGAATGCCCTGGCCAAAGAAACCCAACAAAAAGCAGCGAAAGAAAAATCCTCATCCTCAGAAGAAAAGCCTTCTGTACAAAACACACCCCCCCTTGAACCTAAGATCATACCGAGCAGAGATTCGATGTGTCAGGAGTTCACCTTTGATGCAACGGCCTCGCATGACCCCGACAATGAAGAGCTTAAGTTCTTCTGGGATTTCGGGGACGGCGCAACGAGCGATCAGCCGATTGTGACACACACTTATGAGAAGACAGGAACGTATAAAGTCACCTTGACGGTCACCGACAACTCGGGATTGGCCTGCAGCAGTGATACCACCTCCAAAGCGGTTTTGGTGAATATTGCTCCCGAGGCGGTCATGGAAGCGCCGGATAAGCTCTGCGTGGGTGAGACGGCGGAATTGGACGGATCCGAAAGTTTCACCAAAACCGGAGATCAACTGAAATTCCGCTGGGACCTGGGAGACGGCACAAAACAGGAAGGCACAACCATCCAAAAGCGCTACGAAAAAGGCGGACGTTACGAGGTGAGCTTGATGGTGGATGACAACGCCGGGACCGCCTGCAGCACGGACCGGGTGGGAAAAATGATTTACGTTAATGAACCGCCGGTCGCCGATGCCGGTCAAGATGTGGTTTTACAGTGTCTCAAGGACGAGAAAGATCTCACGATCAAGTTCGATGCCTCTAAATCCGAAGATCCCAATGGTGACCCCTTGACGTACCGGTGGGATTTTGGGGATGGCACAACGGGTGAAGGGAAAACCGTGACCCATCAGTATCAAAAGACGGGAAAGTACAAAGTCGAGCTGACCGTCCTGGATGAATCGGGCTTAAGTTGCAATTCTTCGCAGGATACCGTGGAAGTGAACTTAAGCCGCGCGTCCAAAGCCAACGCCGGCGAGGATATATCAATCTGTCTGGGGGATCGTATGGAATTCGATGGTACGGGTTCTTATGCAGATCCCCATGAAGCCTTATTCTCAAAATGGGATTTTGGAGACGGGGCCAGCGAGCGGGGACTCAAAGTTCATCATACCTATAAAAAGGTAGGGGTTTACACGGCAACGCTCACGGTGGAAAACGCCCTTAGCCTTAACTGTCCTTCCTCAACCGACACCCGGAAAATTACCGTGAATTCGGCTCCTGCGGTTTCCTTGTCTACCTCTACGAAATCGGCGTGCGTGGATGAGGAGGTCTCTTTCGATGCCTCGAGCTCCATCGACCCCGATGGCGATTCCTTGGAGTATTTTTGGAGTTTTGGCGATGAGACCATCATCAAAGGGCCGTCCAAAGTCAGCCATAAATTCACCCAAGGAGGTCAGCACAAAGTCTCCGTCATGGTGGACGATAACAAAGGCTCGGATTGTTCCAGCAATTCCGCCACGGTCCTTGTGAAGGTCAATACCCCACCCACCGTGGATGCCGGACCGAATCTGGCCTGCTGTATGGATGAGGAGACCATGTTTGACGGTTCATCTTCTTTTGATGCCGATGGAGATGAATTGACCTATGTGTGGGATTTTGGAGATGGAAGCAAGGCCAGTGCGGCAAAAGCCTCCCACACCTATTTGCACGGCGGCACTTACAACGTGACCTTGACCGTGGATGACAACACCGGCAGCCAATGCAGCAGCGTGCAAGATGGCTTTGTAGCCCAAGTCAACGAAAAACCGGTGCCGGTCATTAAGGTGAAGTAATACTTGAATATATAAGTATTCCATGATATGGTTAATCGCCAGGTGAGATTATGAAAGCTATAAGTTTAAAGTTAGAGGATGGGCAATTGAAGTTGTTGGAAGAGGTTTCCAAGGCTACACATATCCCAAAATCGGCTTTGGTCCGGAAGGGGATTAATTTGGTCCTTGCACAGTTGAAAGAAGATGTCATTTCCACAGATTTTCGCTGGCAAGTTGATGCTCTTCTGAGCGAGGATCGTGAACTATTGAAGCGGCTTGCTAAGGCGTGAAATACCTCCATCCTAAGCAGATTCTCTACCTTTATAAAGAGATCATTCAACAGAGCGGTGGAACCGCAGGCCTGCGGGATGAAGGGTTATTGGAAGCCGCCGTTTACCGGCCCCAGGCATCCTTTGGTGGTCAAGATCTTTATCCGGATCTCTTTAACAAGGTGGCAGCGCTTGGCCACTCGATTATTTTCAATCATCCATTTGTGGATGGCAACAAACGGGTGGGCTTTGAGGCGATGCGCTTGATGTTGAGATTGAATGGTTATGATATTCACGCATCCCTAGAGGCTAAGTATGAGTTTGTTATAGGGATTGCCACAGGCAAGTTAAAGGAGCAGGCTATGACCGATTGGCTCAAAGGCCATAGCCGAATTCTTCGCAGGCATTGAAGAGGTGGGCAATTCAGCAGAATTCTGCTGAATTGCCTTGGGTAATGCAAAATCACAAGGAACTTTTAAGTAAAATCTTAAAACGAATAGGAGGACGAACATGGCTCTACTGGAATCGGTGGTTGTTCCTTTGGGAACGAAAATGCCTTCTTTTGAGCTCAAAGACCCTCACGGGAAATTGTACAGAAGCCGGGAGCTTTATGGTCCCAAGGGTCTTCTGGCCGTTTTTACCTGCAACCATTGTCCTTACGCGATCGCGGTCTGGCCGCGCTTGATTCAGTTAGCCAGGTCTGCAAAACCCCTCGGGATTAATACCGTGGGCATCAATCCCAACATTCATCCCAATTATCCGGAAGACGCCCCGGAGCGGATGATCGTCAAAATCAAGGAATGGGGCATTGATTTTCCGTATCTCGTGGATGAAACCCAAAAGGTGGCGGAGGCCTTTAAAGCCCAGTGCACTCCCGACCTTTATCTTTTTAACTCTCAAGAAGAGTTGGTGTATCATGGTCGCATGGATGATAACTGGCAGGACCCCGCCAAAGTGACCCGGCATGAGCTTAAAGAGGCGATTGAGAATTTGGCCTCCGAACCCGAACGCCCCATTTCCCAAGACCAAAAACCCTCCATGGGTTGTTCCATCAAGTGGCGTTGACCTCATTCCTATCTTTCTGAAAAAAGCCCATAAGATTCTATTCTTCTTCGCTCAAATGCTTTTGCGTTTGAGCTTCGAAGAAATAATTCCTACGAAGCCCCGCCTGCTTCGCTTTGCGAAGCAAAGCGGGCGGGGCGAAGTAGAATAAAAAAATATTTGACACTCTTCAGCATGGATGATACAGTGTCTCACTATGCATAACCGATGGGCAGTCCGCGTTTTCGGTGAACGTGAAAAATTCAAGGATTACTTGAACCACACCGGGCTTAAAGTCTCCCACGGCCGGGAGACCGTCTTCGACGCCGTCATGGCCTCTCACGGGCATTTTACCGCAGAAGATCTCGTCAAGATTTTTCAGAAGAACAAACGCAAAGTTTCCCGCGCCACGATCTACCGGAGCATCCGGGAGCTCTTGGAGGCCGGCGTCATCCGAAAAACCGCCTTTGGGGAAAAGCACGATCACTACGAGCACGTTTATGACGAAAAGCTCCATCACCATGCCCGCTGCATCCGCTGCTACGGGGTGATTGAATTTCCCTGCCAGCAGTGCGATTCAGAATACCTGCGATATCTACAAAAACGGGGGTTTCAGGTCCTGGGTCATGAAATGCATTTTTATGGCGTCTGCACGAGGTGCCGTCTAAGAGGGTGAGCCCTTAACTTAAGGAACTGTGAGGGCTCAATTTTTTTCCAGTTCAGGATGAGACAGTGTATCAAACTCTACGGGATCAAAATAAAGGAGGCAGAAATTGAAAGGACCCTTATGGATTTTAAGCAGTGCCTTGATCTGGTTGGTTTTTCTAGATGTCGCGCTGGGTGAGGAACCCAAACGCATTGAGGATAATTCCTTCCTTGTCGAAGAAGCCTATAATCAAGAGAGGGGAGTCGTCCAGCACATCCAGACTCTCCAGTATATGAAAGATCATACCTTAAGCTATGCCTTCACTCAGGAATGGCCCTTAGGAGGGAAGACGCACCAGTTCTCTTACACCATTCCCACGCAACGGGTCAAGGAGCCGGAGACCAGGACAGGTCTGGGCGATGCTGCTGTGGCGTACCGTTACCAATGGATCGATCAGGATCAACTGGCCGTGGCGCCCCGGCTGTCTTTAATTTTTCCCAACGGAAATTATAAGAAAGGATTGGGCACGGATGCCCTAGGGCTGCAAGCCAATCTTCCTTTGAGTCTTATTTTCTCCGAGCGCTGGGTCACCCATTGGAACGCCGGTACCACGTGGACTCCCAACGCCAGAGAATCCGGAGGGGCCAGAGGAGACACTCTGGGGTTCGGTTTCGCGGCCAGCCTGATCTATCAGCCTTTGCCAAACATCAATTTGATGCTGGAGACCAAGTGGGATTCGCTGGAATCTGTGATCTCAGACGAGGAAAAAGATAGACAAGAATCTTTCTTCGTGAGTCCGGGAATCCGGTTTGCCAAGGATTACCCTTCCGGACTTCAGGTCGTGCCCGGGATCGCTTTTCCGATTGGGGTCGGGCCCTCCCGAGACGATTATGGGGTCCTGGTTTATATTTCCCTGGAGCATCCTTTCACATTTTTACTTTTTCATTGACAATTTGGTAAGATTTAACTATTATTTAGGCATGCCTAAATTAGACCTGTCAAGATTACCCTTTTTTTTATCCTTTTTAAGCGTCTTGTTCGGGGGAATTTTTCTTCTCACGGCCACTTTCTTGGCTGGCTCTGTTTCAGCCATAGTGCCCCATACGCTTCCTGGATTAAATGGTCTGGATTTAAGTCCCTATCGAATGGATATGGTGGGTGATGTTGACTCATCCAGACTCAACCCTGATAAATATTTAACTGATACCCTACCCTCTAGTCGTCGTGTTCTTCCTGATGGACGCACCCTGCGGATTTTTGAGGTCTATGCTGTCAATAAAGAGATTGAGATTGCTCCGGGTGTGTTTTTCCCTGCATGGACCTATAACGGCCAGGTCCCTGGGCCAACGCTCAGAGCCACCGAGGGTGAGCGCATCCGTGTTATTTTCAAAAACCTCGGAGATCGGCCCCACTCGATGCATTTTCATGGATTTCATTCCGCTGACATGGACGGCTCTCATCTCCATCAACTTGTCCCCCCGCAGGGCACTTTTATCTATGAGTTCGATGCCGATCCAGTTGGCCTTCACTTGTACCACTGTCATGCCACCCCCCTCACGCAACATATTCATAATGGTCTCTATGGTCTGTGGATTGTAGATCCCCAGGAAGGGCGTCCCCCCGCTAGAGAACTTTATATGGTGATGAACGGTTTTGATCCGAACTTCGATGAGGAAAATGAAATCTACGCCGTCAATACCGTGGCTTTCCACTATAATCGACATCCCATTTTAGTAAAACAAAACGAACTCGTCAGGATTTACTTGGCCAATCTTCTGGAGTTTGACCAAATCAATTCCTTCCATATCCATGCCACTTTTTTCGATTATTATCCAACAGGCACACAGAAGAAACCTCGGGATTTTACCGATACGGTTATCCAAGGTCAAGCCGAGCGCGGCATTGTCGAGGTTCGCTTTCCCTATCCCGGAGATTTCATGTTCCACGCTCACAAAACGGAATTCGCCGAGCGGGGGTGGATGGGGCACTTTAGGGTCCTGCCGGAAAAGGCATCAAAATAAACGAGACTAAGGAAGGTTGAAGCGATCATGGACAAAGAAAAAAATAGCAGTTTAACGACACAACTCTTCTTCGCACTGATTCCCCTTATTCTCCTGGCTGGTGTCATCTATGTTCTTTTATCTGGAGGGCCAACAAAAATTTTTCAAACGGACATTCCTCCGATAGAAAAACTCCATGTCTTACGCCATACCCTAGAAAAGGATACCATCCTCCTCGATTGTATTAACTCCGGGCCTGATGCTGTCACCATTGCCCAGGTTATGGTCAGGGGGGCCTTTTGGTACCATGAAATATCCCCCAAACGCACCTTAAACCCCTTGGAAACGGCCCGTGTCCTTATTCCTTATCCTTGGAATCCCGGAGAACCCGTGGGAATCGTTCTCTTAACTTCAACAGGCCTCACCTTTGACTACGAAATTGAGGTCGCCTCCTTGACACCCAAACCATCGATGGTTGCCTTTGGAAGATTTGCTATGATCGGTGTCTACGTTGGTCTTATCCCCGTGGCCCTGGGGATCTGCTGGTTCCCCTTCCTGCGTCGACTGGGAAAAAGAGGGGTGGGTTTTTTCCTTTATTTAACGGTGGGTCTTCTGGCGTTCCTTGTTTTTGATGCCGTCACCGAAGGTCTTAAGATAGCTGAAAATATGCCTAGCAATTTCCATGGTCCTGCTTTACTCGCTTTAGGTCTGGCCGGGGCTTATCTTGTTTTGATTGGAATTGAGACTCGTATTCAAGAAAAACGAGGAGGCCTTAAAGGAGGTATTCTTCTCGCCTGGCTTATTGCGCTTGGCATTGGACTCCATAATTTAGGGGAGGGGTTAGCTATTGGTTCCGCCTACGTTATTGGTGAATTGACGTTGGGAGCCATGTTAGTGATTGGTTTTACTATTCACAATGCCACAGAAGGCATTGCCATTGTCGTTCCCCTCCTTAAAGAACAACCGAAACTTCCTAGCCTCATCGGGCTAGGCCTCCTTGCCGGTGGACCAACAATTCTCGGTTGCTGGATTGGGGCATTTACTTACTCTCAGGCCTGGTCATTGCTCTTTCTAGGTATTGGGGCAGGAGCGATCTTGCAGGTTATTTTTATCATTATGGGTCGGCAAACACTCTCTGAAACACTGAGCCTTATCAATATTTTTGCAATGATTGTGGGTTATTTTGTGATGTACGGAACAAGTCTTCTGGTTGGGGCGTCTTAATAAATCAGCATTTTTATTGACTTTTGGTATGATTGAGCTATATTTTAAGTGAGCCTAAAATTTTATTTAGGAGCTAAAATGCCTAGTGAATCCGTAGAAGATTACCTGAAGCAAACCTACAAATTACAAACTGAGAGTGGGCATGTCTCGTTTTCTCAGCTTGCCGAGAAATTAAAAGTTTCTGCACCCTCCGTGACGCAAATGGTTAAAAAACTGGAAAAGGAGGGTCTCATCGAGTACACCCCTTATCATGGGGTTGTCTTAACGGAAAAGGGGAAAAAAGTTGCTTTAGAAGTGATTCGTCACCACCGGTTACTTGAGCTTTTTCTCTCTGAGATCATGGGCTATCCTATCGAAAAAGTTGATGCCGAAGCAGAAAAACTCGAACATGCCATCAGCGAAGATTTTGAAGATATGATGAGCAAACGTTTAGGCAATCCTAAAGTGGATCCGCATGGCGATCCTATTCCTACAAAGGATGGTGAACTTTCTGTGCATCGGTATCTGCCTTTGGCGGAAGCCTCTGTGGGAGATCCCCTCGTCATCAAACGAGTGAGTGATCATGATCCGGATATGGTTCGTTATATGCATGAATTAGGTCTTTTGCCCAATGTGCGAGTACGGGTTTTACATAAAGAACCTTTTGAGGGACCATTAAAGATCCAGGTCGATGATCGTGAATTGGTGGTAGGATATAAATTAGCCAGCTTCATTTTTGTAGAGCTTATAGGAGGGTAATGGGATGGTAAAAAAGATTAAACAAAAATTGCAAACTCCAAGAGGATGGCTCATCCTTTGCATTCTTTTAGGCGTGTTATTCCTTGTTGGATGGGTGGCAACCTCAACGGAATCCAGTACCAGAAATATCCGTGATATTGTCTTGGAGATTCGGGGGATGGCCTTTGCCGGAAATAATCCGGATATCCATATTTATCCCGGAGAAACGGTCCGTTTTATTATTCATAACCTCGATCCAGGAATGAAACATAATTTTACCATCACAGAAACCAACTTGAGCACACGCCTATTAAATTACGGGGAAAAAGAAACAATTCTTTTTACCCCCCCCACGGAAGGTCAATGGGTTTATTTTTGTGCTCCCCATGCTGCCAGGATGCGAGGAATTTTGCAAGTGAGTAGAGAGTTAGTAAAAAAATTATTTTAAGGAAGGATCATGAACAATGGAATTCACCAGCCAAACAAGTAAAGCCGTGGACCCCTTTGGAATCTTGGCAGAGCTCCTTTCTGATCAGGAGAATGAATATGATTTAGGTTTTCTGTTTCTTTCCGGTTTTAATAAATTGACCGCAGAAGACATCATCAGGTCCATACGAAAACGGCTGAAGGTCCGTCATTTGCTGGGATGCACATGTGCCGGGGTGATTGGCTCGCAGAAGGAGATTGAACGTCAGAGCGCCAGTGTCTTGATCCTGGGCCGGTGTCCGCAGGTCAAAATCGCGTCGTTTTCCCTGACTCAGGCTCAATTGGAAACTCTCCGGGCCCCGGATGATTGGTACAATTTTTTTGAGGTTTATCCCAATGAGAACCCCATCTTTCTCATCCTGCCGGACCCCTTTGGGTTTGATATGAATGGATTTTTGCAGAGTATGAACAAGGTCTATCCCCATTGCCCGGTGGTGGGTGGGATCGCCAGCGGCGGTTATGAACCCGGGCAGAATGTCCTCCTGTTGAATCACGAGCAGTTTGATGATGGGATGGTGGGATTCATTTTAACGGGCAATATCACGATGCACACCATTGTCTCTCAAGGGTGCCGGCCCATTGGAGAGACCTTCATTGTGACCAAGGCGGAAGGCAATATCATTTATGAATTGGCCGGCAAGCCCTTGCTGAATGTTCTGCGGGATCTCCTCCATAAAGTGCCCAGCCGAGATCAACTGCTGGCTCAGGAAGCCGTCTTTGTGGGGATTGCCATGGATGAGTACCGACACGAGTTGAAAAGGGGCGATTTTCTCATTCGGGGACTCATGGGCATTGATCAAGATTCGGGGGCCGGGGCCATCGCCGATTATGTTAAAGCAGGGCAAACGGTTCAATTCCATCTGCGGGATGCTGATTGTGCCACGGAAGATTTGAATGAACTTTTAAGGTCTTATCAAAAAAAAATTAAACAAAAGCCCAAAGGGGCGTTGGTCTTTTCGTGCAATGGCCGGGGAGAAAATCTCTTCCGCCAGAAGGATCACGACATCCAGATGATCCAGAGTCGGCTGGGACCGGTGCCGGCGGCGGGTTTTTTCTGTGCCGGAGAGATTGGCCCTGTGGGAGCGCATAATTTCCTTCATGGGTTTACCAGCAGCATTGCCCTTTTTTATCCACAGGCATCCACCCTTGAATCTTCGACGGCCTAAGGGTTGGGGGCCATCAATACGGGACTCAAGGCTTGACTCAAATTTCCTTCTGTGTTATATCTTTTTGTGGAGGAGAATAATTATGGACGTTTCTAAGAACACTGATCCACAAACCGCTCAAGAGAAATTGGTTCGCCTTACCCCAGAAGCCCTAGCCAAAATCAGATCGATGATGGAAAAAGAAGGAAAGCAAGGTTGCGGCCTGCGGTTAGGCGTAGTGACGGGCGGGTGCGCCGGGCTCTCCTATGATTTGCGTTTTCAAAAAAATCCGTATGAGAATGATATTGTGATTGAGCACAATGACTTTAAGATTTTTGTCAACAATGACAGCGTCCCCTTCCTTAAAGGCCTTCAAATCGATTACATTGATACCCTCAAAGAAAGCGGTTTTAAATACCACAATCCCAATGCCACGAGTCAGTGTGGGTGTGGAACCTCTTTCAGTTAATCCCTTTTCTAAGTCTTTCCCAGCCACAGCCCACAGGATTGACAAAAAGCCAATCCCTCATGTATAATTGACCCCTCCTCAAATAAAACATAAGGCAAAAAAGAATTAAGCGCTTCCCTTTTAGCCCAGCTTAAAGAAAGGAAACTTGAGTTTGGCAAATTTTTGAAAATATTGTCGTAAGAAGAAAGGCTTTCGA
>CAZUJQ010000034.1:0-20308 GCA_964620805.1 uncultured Planctomycetales bacterium
GTCGAAAGCCTTTCTTCTTACGACAATATTTTCAAAAATTTGCCAAACTCAAGATCTTTTAAATAAAGTTTATAGTCCCGTTTCATACCGGAACAACCTCTTTTAAAACAGCCTCTTTAATTTCCTTGCGTAACGATTCTCTGGGGACCACATCGACTTTTTTATTCAACTTCTCCTCAAGAAATAAGGCAAGCGCAACTAAATCTAAAAAATCGGCACCTTTCTCAAAGTCAACAAGAATATCAATATCGCTTGTTTTTACATGCTCCCCTCTCACCACGGAGCCAAAGGCCCATATTTTTTTTACCTTATACCGGCTCTTGAGGTGATTCTTTAAGTCTTTAAGAAGATTAACGATTCCTCGTCGATTTTTCACCATTTTATCACCTCGTTAAATTGACTTGCAGATTGCTATGATTGTAACAACCACGATTGCAAAAGTATAGTGAAAACTTATATAAGAGTCATCGTAGGCGGTCAGCATCGTGATTTTCTCACCACGGCGTTTTTTGTTGAGAATGCCTGGAATAGAGAGACGCTGATCCATTTAAAATTTATTCTCCGTAATGCGTCCTTGCCCTCTCAAGGTAAACAATCTTCTGAGTCTCATCGATGCTATAAACAATTCGGTCCTTAAAGGTCAATCGATACGAATAGCTTCCAAAAAGATCACCTATCAACTTCTTGCCTTCATAAGGATTTCGGGCAAGAACGCCTTCAAGTATATCTTGCAGCTTCTTTTTAAGTTTAGGATCTAATTTCTGGATATCTTTGCGGGCTTGGTGGGTAATTCGAATCGCGTAGGGAGGCCGTGGTTCGAGGCGCTCCGCTTGCTCACCACGATGCCGTTCATTCACCAAATACCTCTTTCATCGAGTAGGTTTTCCCTTCTTTAATCTCCTTTTGGGCCTGCCTGATGCTCTTCAACATCCCAGGCATGGCAAGCAACTCTAATGTCTCGATCAGACTCTCGTAGTCCTCCTCGGACATAAGGACAGTCCCTCCCTCTTTGGATGTGATCCGATAGACTCGATGCTCCTTCACGGAACTCTTGAGCAACTCAAACCAGTGGTTCCGGGCATCGGTCGCGGTGAGTGTCTTCATGGGTTCACGCCTCCTTGATGTACTATATTCTGTACGTACCTAGTATATCGCACTCTTTCAGAGGAGACTATGGTAATTTTATGGTAAGCATAACATCCCCTGTCTGTGAACATCCCTGATCCTATCCCCTGCCTTTCAAATACTGATCCATCTGCTCCGCCACTTTTTTCCCCTCGGCCATGGCCTCCACGACCGAGGTGGGCCCCCGGGCAATCGGGCCCGCGGCAAAGACACCGGCCATCGAGGTCATGCGATTTTCGGGATTGGTGTAAATCGTGCCATCGGGGTTGACTTTTAAGTTTGGCGTCTTTTTGATGATTGCGGAGTTCGGCTGATGGCCTACGGCAATGATCAAGGTGTCGGCTTCAAGAACGAATTCCGACTCCGGGACCGGCACAAGCTGCCATGCTCCGGATTCCTGGGGGTTGGCAAAATCCAAACGCGTACACTTGAGTCCGGCCACCCAATTTCGATCATCCCCTAGAATTTCGATGGGATTTACCAGAGGTTCCAATCTCACTCCCTCTTCTCTCGCATATTCTCTTTCCTCAATACGGGCTTCCATTTCATCCTGAGTACGATGGAATACAACAATCGCCTCTTTGCCCAGCCGCCTTGCCATACGACTACAATCCAAAGCCGCGTAACCACCCCCAACCACCACCACTCGATCACCGACCGGTAAAGGAAACTCCTCTCGAAAGAGGCGCCCGCCGGCCAACAGGTTTAACTGCAGCAAAAATTCCTCGGCATAGTAGACACCACCCAGATTGGTTCCGGGGATGTCCAAAAATTTAGGCGTCCCGGCTCCCAACGCCAGAAGGATCGCCGAATACCCCAGGCCAAGAATTTCCCCCAATCCCGCGGTCTGCCCCGCCAAGACATTGGTTTTGATCTCTATCCCCAAAGATTCCATAAAGTCAATCTCAGAATCCAGGACTTTTCGCGGCAGACGGAATTCCGGCACGCCCTGGCGAAGCACGCCCCCCGGTGCGGGAAAGGATTCAAAAATTGTGACCCCGTACTCCAGATGGGCCAGATGAGCGGCCGCGCTCAAGCCCGTTGGGCCGGATCCCACCACCGCCACTTTTTTCTGCGAAACCGGCGACGATCTTGCGGGCAATCTCGCTTGACCGTAATCCGCGGCATACCGTTCCAGGGCCCGGATGGCAATCGGCGCGCCGTCTTCATAAAAGACACAGGCGCGTTCGCAAGGTGCCGGGCACAAGCGCCCGCAGATGGCGGAGAGCATATTCTTCTCCCTGATTCTGGCCAAGGCCTGACGGGGCTCATTCTCCCGGATGTGGCGGATAAAACCCGGGATATCGATTCCCAGGGGACAGCCTTCCATGCACGTTGGGTTGGCGCACTGCGGACAGCGCCTGGCCTCGTCTAAGGCCTGGTTTTTAGAAACCCCGAGAGAAACCTCTTGAAAACTCCGGATTCGCTTTTCCGGGGCTCTGACGTTGATTTTGGGCTGGGGCATACCTGCGGCCTTTGACTCTTTTCTGGTAAACCCCGTAAAGCCCGTAAAATCCCAAAAGGATTTTTACGGGCTAAAGAGGTGTCTTGCTCTTTCCCTCTACGGGATCAGTCTAACATACGACTCATTATGCATTACTGAAGGTCAAAGAGCAAAATTGACTTTACTACTGAAAAGTTTCCGACTTTTTCCCGGTAGTTGCCTCTATTTTAACCGCAACTACCGCAAAGAGCAACGCTATTTTCAGAGCCGTTTGCAGAGACCGGCGCTGCGGACTTTTCCGGCGACCCTGCCGCGGCCTTTCTTTCCCGCGGATGACATCTTTGATGAATGCTCTTGAGATCCAAAGGCATCAACCGAGTATAAACCTGAGTCGATGTAATCTTCTTATGCCCTAATTGCTCCTGCACGTAGCGGATATCCGCGCCGTTCTTGAGCATCAAGGTCGCGCACGTGACTCTAAGCGAATGAGTCGTAATATGCTTACGAAAGCCGCATTCGTGGGAGTATTTCTGGACAATTCTTAAAATCGCCTCGTTATTGAGCCGATGGCCATTGCAAGACAGAAACAATGCCTTCCCGTCTCCATTTTCAATGATCGGCCGGGCATCCCGCAAATAGATGCTGATATATTCCAACGCCACCCTGCCAACAGGTATGATCCTCTGGCGGCTCGCGCCGCCCTTTGGAACATTGATGCGCACCATTTCCTGTTGAGGGTCGACATCTTCGATATTAAGCGAACAAAGTTCATTTGACCGCACACCGGTCGAAAACAAAAGCTCCAATATGGCCTTGTCCCGCGCGATTAACGGATTATGATTCAAACGCGGCTGTTCCATGAGCGTAATGACCTCTTTTTCGTTCAAAAAAGTCCGGGGCAGGCCGCGCTCTTCTTTCATGCTTTCCAAGTCCAGGCTGGGGTCCTTAGACAAAAAATCAAACCTCACCAAGAACTGAAAAAATAATTTGACCGTCCAAATCATCCGGTTTTTATACCCACCGCTTAAGGGCTTATCGTAGCGCACGCCGGTGTAATTGCAGACATAGCTGTAATACTCCAGCAGAAACCGCTTGGTGACTTGGCTCAAGTTTTCAATCCCGCTTTTGTCCATAAAGCCAAAGAAGATGCGAAGCCCCCGCTCATACGTTTTAATGGTGCTGGGGTCTTTGCCCTTGCCGGTTTCATACTCAAGGAATTTAAGGGCCAGTTTGTCAAGCTCGGTTAAGTCCCTCTGGGGCAGCTCAGGGCGCTTGGGCAGAGCCTTGGCTTTTTCGATGATTTCTTTGTAATACGTTTCCCAGCCCAAGTTTTTGGCCGGATCGCTTTTTAATATCCCTTCTTTACAAAGGTATTTGAACAGCTTCACTACAATACGCAGGCGGTCAATCTGGCTTTTGACCACTAACCCATCCTCACGCGCCTCAACAAACTCATCCCACAAGTATTTCCGGTATTTGAGAAGCGTCGATTCGCTAACGCCATAGACGCTGCCGATTTCATTTGCCCTTAAGAATTTGATAAAACCTTTAAGATGCTTCTCGACTTGATGCAAATAGCGGTAGGAAACCCACTTTTCCTGGCTCCGAAGATACCTGGGGAGGATTTCTTCGAAAGTATAAAAGTGCGAGAGCTGCTTTTGAGGCAATCCCGGCTTAGAGAGAATTTCGATGCCCCGGGCGTAATTACGCTTGAGCTTGCCATAGAGAATCAGAAAATCGAAGAACCTGGCCGTGTGCCTCATCGTAGACACAACAGACCTATGCGCAAAATCCCGTTCATCATACAGAAATTGCTGGAATTCCTTTAATAGCTCTTCAGTGACATCTTTGGGATTGGTAATGCCCTTTTCACTCAAAAACTGGACAAGCTGGCGGTTGGGATTCGAATAGTTGACAACCGCAACCCGCGACTTACCCTCCGCAAATAAATATTCACCGTAAGAATCCAGCAAATCAGATAATGACTCTTTCTTGTCAATGCCTGAAAGTTTCGGAAGCGGTTTTTGCGGCCCGTCTTGCTTGGGGAGCACTTCGATCCCCCGGGCCTCGTTCTTAGTGAGCTTGCCTCTTTGGATAATAAAATCAAAAAACAGCCTTATATGCTGCATGTAGAACTTAACGGAACCACGCTCAAAACCCCGCTCGGCGTAGAGGTATTTCTGGAAATCCTTTAAGAGTTCCTCTGTGACCGCCTTCGGCGCCGTGACGCCTTTCCTCGCCAGAAAACGGATGAGCTGATAGCTGGGGTTCCTTAAGATAATAATCGCTTTTCGCGATCTGCCCTGCCCAGCCATATGCGCTTGGTAAGCGTCCAGCAGGCCGGATAAAGAGTCTTTATTTTCCGTTTCAGTCATAAACCTTGTAAATAAGAGTTATTACAAATACCAGTACCGTTAGACTGGGGGTAGTTAGCCATAGGTTGGGGGTATTGGCAAGGCATTTGTTCAACCCCCTCCAAAGGTCCTATACCGTGGTTTTTGCGAAAGTGCCGGGAATTTTTTCAAGGAAAGAAATTTGAAGGTAATAAAAAAGCACATCGAATCCGATGTGCTCGAGAAAAGCAAACAAAGAAGGGAGGATAAAATACAATCAGCCTTAATTGAAGGCTAAATTTTCAACTCCCTTGCCATTCTTTTTGATGACAAAGCCGACTCGAAGATCCGCACCGCACGCAACCGCGATCTTCTGCAAAAGAGAAAGGCTGTATCCTTTATAATTGTTGCTCTCGTATCGGGAAATTGCCGACTTTGTCGTATGAATCCTCTTGGCTAATTCCTCTTGAGTCAAATGGGCTTTATGCCGCAATTCTGCTATTTTCTCTGAGATGACAAGGTTTTTGTATTCCTGCTCAAATTCTTCTCTAAATTTTTTATCTGTGAGCAATTTATCAGCATAAGTATTTTTAATCATAATAAACACCCCCTTTTACGCGAAGGTCATAATCATTTTTCCAATCGATTGCCCTGCCCAGTTCTCTCTTGTCAACCTTCTGCCCTTTCTTGCGATAGGCATTGGTTATAATGATCTTCTTGCCCTCGTAGAAGAAATTAAAGAACCGTTCGGCCATCGGCTTAAATTCATAAATCTTTTCTTGCTTATCAACGATTCTGAACTTGGTCTCATCAAAGAGCCTGCCGTGTTCAGCCATATATTTGACCAAGGCCAATAGCTTAATTTTGACTTGACGATCCGCCGCATCAAAATATTCCTTAGCAGGCAGCTCTCCTTTTTCATTGAAGTAAAACTCAACCTGAAATTTCTCACCCTGATAAAGGATGTATTCTTCCTGCTTTGGATGAGGCATCTTATCTCCATTGAAAGATTAGCATATTTGCTAACCATTGTCAACCCTTTTTCCGAAAAAC
Source organism: uncultured Planctomycetales bacterium (assembly GCA_964620805.1). GTDB lineage: Bacteria > Omnitrophota > Gorgyraeia > Zapsychrales > JAHFFX01 > CAZUJQ01. Next base: position 5,956 of record CAZUJQ010000034.1, read on the forward strand.
CTATAAGCGCTACTTTACACTTCCTCCCAACTCTCGCATGACGATCTTTTCCAGATCCTCCAAGTTGAGCGGCTTGTGGACAAAATCAACGACACCAAGTTCCCGGGCCTCATTGGTCTCTTCCGATTCTTCGATGCCGCTGACAAGAATCACCTTCGTGGAGAGATTTTTCGCCCGAAGTTCCTTTAAAACATCCATGCCGGACATCCCCTCCATCCGCATATCCAATAATACAAGGTCCGGATTATTCGCATTGATCATTTCGAGCCCTTCCCGACCGCTTGCGGCGGTAAACATTTCATTGTAACAGGATTGGTCGGATCTTGAACTGTTGGATCGGGCTGAATGAACCTCCCCACGGTGGGATCATAATACCGGGCACCAAAGTAAATCAGCCCGGTCTCGTCGTCAAAGGGTTTGCCGGTGAAGTAGTAGCGCGCCACCTCCTCGCCGCTGCCGTACCTCTCCCGACGGGAAAATTCCCCAAACGGCAGGTACTCGGTCAGTTCCTTGACCGCTCCGTCGGAGTCTGTGACCACATTGGTTCCGCCTAGGTGATCCATGTGATAAAACATCACCTGGTCACGGCCACCGGCTGTTGAGCCAACGGTTGTGATCCCTGCGATGCGCGTGCCACCTAAAAAGATGTACTTGGTCTCCCGTTTATGCCGCGCAATCAGTTCATCCCCACCCGGCGGGGTCACCCTCGTTGCCATCGGACCCTGAACCTCTTCTTCAAAGAGCGAAGTCGAACCATGTCGAGGGACGACATCCTAAATGTCAAAGAACAAAAAATGTACACTGTAAAAAACGCGCTGTCAAATTCAAATCAAATTTCTGGTCAATTAAAAAGGGCGCTGGGCCCTTTTCTACCCCTTTTCTACTACCTTCCTTATTCTTCTTTGGCACCTTCCTTTCTTTTTCTTTCATTTTTCGATCTCGATTGTTAAAACCGTTTCAGAATACTTACCTAAAATCTTACAAGGCTTTTTCTTTTCCTGGAGGATATATGTCAATCGTACCTTTTTTCCTACAATAAAATATCTCTCATCCCCCTCCCTCGTCCATTGTGTTTTTCCATCAATACTTTCAATTTCAAATTCCGGATAATTTGATCCCTGACCACTCATATAAACCCTGGATATCGTGCCTTCAATTACTTTTTTCGGAAATAAGCCCTGCTCGATAGCCTGCCACCATTCTTCGGTTCCAAAAAGACCGTGCTCCATTTTCAGTCCAGCATAATCGGTATTCAAAGTTGCGTTCTGTATAAGAGCAATCTTTTCCTTGTCTTCTTTCAAATCATAAACTTTTATATATTCCATTTGATCTTACTTCTTACTTTTCTGCTCCTATTTTTTAATGACCCTAGCAGGAATCCGTCCGTAGCCCACTCTCTCCATGCCCCCACCTGGCATTCCGTATTCTGGCGAAACCTTCGAAGGCCCGGAGAACGAACCCTCTGGAACTTCTAAACGAACTCTTACCTCCGGAGTTTGTTTTAATGACAACCGTTGCCTTGCTCGTAATGCATTTGAATTTGCTGAATCTGTCACATAATGGGGATCGTCGATACTTCCTACTTTACCACCGCGAATGAATCCGCTATCTTCAGTCGCTTTTAACTCCGCCTTTGACATCCAACGCTCAACAACTTCTGTGCCACCTTTCCCGGCGGCATTATCAGCTTTGCCTGCTGCCCTCGCCACAAACCCCGCCCCGGCCGGAACACCAGGGGCCAAAAGCGCTAACCCATCCGCAATTACCAGCAAGCCATTGGCTAAATTACGATGCTCATTAAATTCCTTGAGCGTCGCCAAGAATGCCCATACATCAATGACCGTCTCCCAAAAACCACGCGGCGTCTCTGCTTCGCCAGCCGGAGGTGCCCGGGTTTGATTCGCCAACGCATACGTCCCTGTCACGAGCCCAGATCCAACAATCCCTCCGACAAAACCCTCTACCCCATTCTGCTGGACTCCTATCACCCCAGAGGCAATAACCACACTCGCATCGAAAATCTGCCGGCCTATATCCCCGAACGCACTTGCCCATAACCTAACCCCGCTGTCACAAATCCTATTCCTGCGCCCCATAACGCCACCTGGCCGATATTGCCTCCCGCCATGCCGGCGCTCGTCATGCTCCCAAACGTACTCGCTAATGTGCCAGTCAAGATCGTTCCCCAAAACTGTCCCAGCAAAGCACCTAAGGCTGGTCCCGCGACAATTGCAAATAACGCTGAAACAACTCCTCCAGCAAACGATCGCCAGAACTTTTTCCAGCTCCACTTATGCCCATCGGGGTCGATGCGGTTAATGGGATTATTGGACGTGTACGAATAGCGATTCAGCGTCTGCGGGTCATAGGGGTCTTGGACGATGGTATCCGCCGTGATAAATCGGCCGAGCTTGGGATCAAACAGACTCCATGCGGATATTTAAATCCGCAAAATCCACCCGGTGGCCATCGAATTCCGGACCCTCCACACAGCTTAAGATACTCCGGCCGTCAATCTTGACTCTGCACGACCCGCAGATTCCGACCCCATCCCTCATCACCGGCTGGAGGCTAACGCGCGAAGGAATCTCTTGGGCTTGGGTCATGGCCACGACCGCCTGCATGAGATCCACCGATCCCACGGCGTAGACCAGGTTCAGCTTTTCGGTCCGAAGCAATTCCTGCAAAAGGTCCGTGGCCAGCCCTCTTTTTAAGTAGGACCCATCGTTGGTGGCAATCAGGAGTTTGTGGCACGACAAACGCATCTGGGTTTCGAGCGTCAAGAGTTTCTTGGTCTTGGCGCCGATAATACCGATCACCTTGTTCCCTATCTTTTTATGGGCCCGGCAAATGGGCAGGATTTGAGTTGTCCCGATTCCGGTGGCCACGCACGCCACGGTCCCCACCTTGGCGATCGCGGAAGGGGTCCCCAAAGGCCCGAGAATATTAAACACACGCTGATTGATCTGGAGGGCCCCCAACGCCCTCGTGGAAAGACCCGTCTCTTGAAAAATCAAAGAAATCGTCTCCCGCTGAGGATCGCATTCGACCACGGTCAAGGGAATGCCTTGGGTGGTCTCCGTGGGCGTGACCATCACAAACTGCCCGGGTTGAAGGCGCCGAGCAATCTCTTCAGCGAGGATATCCAAACGCTTGATGTCCGGGGCCAGGGTCTGTTTGTTAGTGATTTTGAACATCAATGAATACTTTCTCCACCCGCTGTTATCTCATTTAGCGCTTAATATCTTCCGTTAATGCCATCTCAACTTGCAACTCCTTGCGTCCGCCAAAAAGACGCGCAGCATTGAGAAACTCAATGCCAACAGGTTTTCCAGAAGAATCATAGTCAACAATAATCCCGTCAGAGATTTCATCGCTCTCATCGATCTTGGCATTTCTTAGACGAATATATAATGCATCCGCTTTAGGATCATATTTCATTTTCATACACTATCCTCCCTCCAATATTTAGAAATTTTCGAAGTTCTATAAACCGAACGAATAACCTCCTCATTTTGATGTTCCTCAATGAAAATACGTACTTGAGTTTGGCACTTTTTCGGGCTTTTGGGCCGTATTTTCAGGTAGTTCTCGTCGAGAAAGCAATTTTGTGGTATCGAAAACCTGTTTTTGCGATCCGAGAGACTTTTCCGACGACAAATTCGAAAATTTGCCAAACTCAAGTACGTAGTAAATAATATTTATTCCGATGGCGGTCATAATAACGTTTATGAATGATCTTATTCCTTCCTCTCATGATCGTTTGATCAGGATGCTCTAAAGCATCTTTTACCAGCTTTTCATGAATTCCTCTTTCATCTAATCGTTCTTGTGCATGAGCATGCCATTTGATTTTCTTCATAATCCGTCCCACGATATGTTCAACGCCTCTTAGGACTTTAATTTTTATTATCCCACAAATGCTCTTTCGTCTCTTGGACAATCACATGATTCAGGGCAATCAACGAAATTAAATTAGGAATCGCCATCAAGGCATTGGCAATATCCGCCAGAGACCAGACCATCGGCAGGCTCAAGATGGATCCCACCATGACCGCCACCACCCACAGCCAGCGATAAGGGACAATGGCTTTCTGTCCCCAGAGATATTCCGCGGCCTTTTCTCCGTAATAAGACCACCCTAAGATCGTGGCAAAGACAAAGGTCAAAAGTCCGACGGTCAATACTGCCGGTCCCACCACCGGCACATCGGAAAAAGCGGCCTTGGCCAGGGAGGCGCCGTTTAAGCCCTGCATCCACTGGCCGGAATTGACGAAAACCAATCCCGTCAGCGCGCACATAACGACCGTATCCCAAAAGGTCCCTGTCGAGGAGACCAAGGCCTGTCTTACCGGATTTTTGGTCTGGGCCGCCGAGGCCACAATGGCGCCCGACCCCAGGCCCGATTCATTGGAAAAAAGTCCGCGGGCAACGCCATAGCGGATCGCCTCCTTCATGCCCGCACCCAGAAAACCCCCGAGAGCGGCCTGGCCGGTGAAGGCGCTTTTCATAATCAGGATCAACGTCTCGGGAAGGCTCTCGAATCTCAGGCCCAGCAAAATCAGGCACCCTACGATATTAAAAACCGCCATGAAAGGCACCAACCGTTCACAGGAGCGGGCAATGGATTTCACTCCTCCCAAGATGACCAAAGCCGTCATCACCGTGGTGAGGGCTCCGGTGATCCACACCGGCACGCGAAACGTCTCTTTGACCATCTCTGCGAGGGAATTGGCCTGGACCATGTTGCCGATGCCAAAAGCGGCCACTGCTGTCAAGAAAGCAAAGACTATCCCCAGCCAGCGGCAATTCATCCCTTTCTCCAAGACATACATCGGCCCACCGGCCATCAGGCCCTGGGGGGTGGTAATTCTGTATTTCACCGACAAAAGTGACTCGGCATATTTGGTGGCAATCCCGAAAACACCGCTCAGCCACATCCAGAAAATGGCTCCGGGCCCGCCGGAGGCGATGGCGGTTCCGACACCCACGATATTGCCGGTCCCAATGGTGGCGGCCAGAGCAGTGGTCAAGGCCCCAAACTGGCTGATATCCCCCTCGCCTTCCTTTTTTCGTTCGAAGGAGATTTTGATCGCCTCTCCCAGATAACGCTGGATGAACTTCAATCGAAAAGTCAGAAAGACATGCGTGCCGCACAAAAGGATTAAAAGCGGCGGCCCCCAGACAAGATTGCTCAAGTCGGCTAGGAATTTTTCGAGGTGGGGCATAGTTTAGCTCATAGTTCGTAGCTCGTAGTTCATAGTTTTAAGCTACCCATTACTGTTGTCTCAATTCGTGTCATTGCGAGGAGCCCAACGGGCGACGTGGCAATCTTTGGCGACTAAGATTGCTTCGCTCTCCCGATAAGTCGGGATCGCTCGCAATGACACATGTCAAGTTAATGAAACTCCTCGCAGCAAGCTGACGAGGTATCTTAGTGGAACCCTGGATTTGAGAAACCCAAGGTTTCTCAAACTCTTCCTCGGGTGGTAACCTCGGAGCAAGCTCACGAGGAATTTGTCGATTAAAGACGTTTGTATTAGCATCAAGCTTCCTTAAAGCTATTTCTCAATCGCTTTCTCCAATTCCTTCAACGAAAGCGCATTCACCACGTCTTCCGCCCTTAGCCATCCTCGCCGGGCAATGCCCACCCCGAACTTCATGACCTTAAGATGATCTGTGGCATGAGAGTCGCTATTAATGGTGAACTTGACCCCTTGGCTACGGGCAAAATAAATATTGGCCGAATCCAAATCCAGCCGGATAGGAAAGGCGTTGATTTCTAAAAAAGTATTGGTATCGACGGCCACCTTACAGAGTTCTTTGAGATCGATATTGTAGGAATCCCTCTTGCCAATATGCCGTCCGGTGGGATGGGCAATGGCGTGGACGTATTTGTTCTGACAGGCCTTGATAAGCCGCTCGGTGAGTTTCTGGCGGCTTTGCTCAAAGCCGCTGTGGATCGCCGCGATCACAAAATCGAATTCCTTTAGCGTGGCCTCATTGTAATCCAAACGGCCTTCGGTGTCGATCTCCACTTCCGTGCCGAAAAGAATCCGGAAATCTTTGAGGCGGCTGTTCAACTGGTCGATTTCCTTTTTCTTTTTCTTGAGGTTCTCCAAGGACACCCCGCCCGCCACCCGCAGCCTCGGAGAATGATCGCTGATGGCGACGTACTGGTAGCCGTGCCGGCGCGCGGCCTCGGCCATCTGGGAAATCGTGTTTCGGCCGTCGGACCAGATGGAGTGCACATGAAGATCTCCTTTGATGTCTTTGAGCGCGATGAGTTTGGAAATAGGTTTCCCGCTAAAAAGCTCTTCTTCTCCAATATCCTCCCGCAGCTCCGGTGGAACGTATGGGAGTCCCAGGGCCTTAAGGCACTCTTCCTCGGTCTTGCTGGCGATCCATTCTTCTTTCTGGTCTTTCAGGGCAAAGACACCGTACTCGTTGATCTTCATGTTTTTTTTGATCGCGATCTGGCGCAGCCGAATGTTGAAATTCTTAGAGCCGGTAAAATACAAAAGCGCGGCGCCGAAACTCCGGGGTTCGACAACCCTCAAATCCACCTGAACATTCTCAGAGGTCATAACCGAGGATTTGGTCTCACCGTGGGCGTTGATCGTTTTGACCTGCGGCAGATGCACGAAGGTGTCCATGACTTTTTTAGGATTCGAGGAGTCAATCAAAATATCAATATCGCGGATGGTCTCCCGCATGCGGCGCAGGCTGCCCGCCGCAGCGATCTCTTTAACTTCCGGAAGCTTTTTTAAGGCGGCCACAAACTGATCCGCGATCTGGGTTGCGGTCCCGATATTCATCCGTTCCTGACCTTCCCGCAAAAGGCGGATGCCGCGCTTTATATTTTCGATCGTTTTGTCCTTGATTCCGGGAAGGCCCTGCAAACGGCCGGCCTCGATGGCCTTGCTCAATTCCTCCACACTCTTGACTTTCAGCTGGTCGAAGAAAAGTTTGGCCTTCTTGGGGCCCACCGAGGGGATGTTGACGATATCCAAAACGCTTTCAGGGATTTCCTGGATGAGTTTCTGATACGCGGACATCCGGCCGGTCTCGAGGTGCTCTGTGATTTTCTCTGCCAGGGCCTCTCCTATACCCGGGATTTCGCTCAAGCGATTTTGGTTTTTGATATCCTCGATGTCTTCGGTTAAGGCGGCGATATTCTCCGCGGCTTTGTAATAGGCCCTCACCTTGAAAACATTTTCCTCTTTCATCTCCAGCAGGGCGCCCATGCGGTTTAGGATGTCAGCGATTTCCTGGTTCTTCATTTTGAATTCCTGATCGGTAATCAGTAGAGAGGAGAGGGGAGAAAGGAGAGAGTAAAATAATTTATCAATTTTGCCAATCCTCAAGGACCTATAGCTTTAGTTCAATTGTATTACTCTCTACTCTCTTCTCTCTACTTTTTTCTACTTTTAAAGAACAATCTTAATATCTTCCCCCTCCACCCAAACCTCATACGAGCTCACCTTGTCCGAGGCCGGGGGGCTTAAGACTTCTCCGGTCTTCACATCAAAGGTGGCGCCGTGCCAGGGACAGGTGACCACACCTCCTGCCACTTCTCCTTCGGACAGAGACCCGCCCGCGTGGGTGCACTCATCATCAATGGCGTAATACTGACCGCCGATATTAAAGAGGGCAATGCTTTTATTGCCGACACTGACCGCCATGGCTTTGCCGGGCGGCAGATCTTTGGTGGTGGCGACTTTGATGGCGTTGGGCATGATAACGGCCTCCTTTCTACCAGATTGCAACCTCTGGCTTCCGATTTCCGCCGCGCGGCGGAAATTGCTTATTTCAAGATCTTCCATAGACCTCCTCCTGTAATACGACATACTCAGAAATGGCTTCCGACTTCGGAACGGGAAGATTATCTTCCCGCAATCCGTGCAGGTGCAATTTGATCGCTTCATACATATTTTGCTCGGTCTCCTCTTTGGTTTTGCCTGTCGCTACACAACCAGGCAAATCAGGAGAATAAGCTGAATAATTACCATTAGCATGTTCAATAACAATTAAAAAACGGTACATTTTATCTAACCTCCTTTAACTCGAGCTTGTTTTAAAATGCTGTTCAATGTGCCTGGAGCTAAATCATGACCGGGATGTCCCGCTATTGTGACCCGAGCCGGTTTAATAGAATGCTTATATTGTCTGTGGCTGCCTTTTGTTGTCACTAAATACCAACCATCTGCCTCTATCATTTTAATGACGTCGCGTATTTTCATCTCAAAATCTTCTCCCCCCGTAGGATCGCGGGAATCGGTGTGGCGTCGATGCGAATTCCGCCGTCGTGCTCGATTTTCAAGGCGTAGACCATCCCCGGCAAAAACTTGGTTCCTGGCGCCTCAATCTGCGCATTTTTGATCCCGTGGGCTTTGGCGACCCGGGGATCGAGGGCGTATTCCCAGAATCTCTTCCAGAACCGGACCTCATAGGAGTCCTCATGGCCCTCCAGTTTGTAGCCTTCCGGGATCTCCTGGGCCTTGGTGATTTCGTATTCCTGGGTGTTGGCGCCATCCAGAAAGAAGATCTTCCAAAAAAGATAAGCGCTTTTTCCTTTCAGGGCGTCTTTCTGCTGGATATAAATATCATCAAATCGGACAACGAGGGACTGGAACTGAATGATGTTTCCGAAGAAGACAAAATATTTGGGCGCCAGGGGATGGCCCTTGGTGTCATATTCCAAAAATTTGATGGTCGTTTTATGCTTGGCCATCAGAGGATCGTAGCTCACATCCGTCACCAAGGCTTCCGCGATCCGGGTATCGGCTTTCAGCCTTTCGACAATCTCTTTTAATATTTTGTTTTCTCTTTGAGTGCGGGTGACATGCTGATAGAAATAGACAAATCCCGCAAGGACGATCATTGCAAAAATAACCGCGGTTATCAGCTGAGATCGTCTCTTTGTAGAAGACATAATGGTTTTTTTAATTTTTCGGATAACTAGGGGACCAAGTGCTCGCCACCATCGTTAAAAATAAACTGGCCCGTGAGATAATCATTCTCCAGAAGGAATTTTACGGACCAGGCAATATAAGAAACATCCCCTTTCCTTTGAAGAGGAATTTCCCGGGCACGGCGATCCAGATAGGCGTCGGTCTCGTTTTTAGGAGACAGGATCAATCCCGGCGCAATGCCATTGACCCGGATCTCCGGGGCAAAGGCCACGGCCGCCAGTTTCGTCATATCCGCCAGGCTTTTTTTTGTCAGGAGATAGGCGATGTGACTGGTTTTATTCTTGACAATGTTGGTGTCTAGAATGTTGATGATCTGGCCCTTTTTGCAGATGGCTTTAAATGCGCTGCACAGGATAAAAGGGGCCCTGAGGTTAACGGCGAAATGGGCATTGAAAAGCTTAAGATCCGAACTCAAGAAGCCTGAGGGTGCAAATAAGGAAGCGTTATTGATGAGGACGTTAAGATCAGGGGATTTCTGGTGGACATCTTTGATCAAATTTAAAGTCTCTTTCTCATTGGCCAAATCACAAGCAAAAAGCTCACAAACGCCTTTTTCCTTTCTGATGTGCGCGGCGGTCTGAAGGGCCGTGTCTTGAGAGTGATGATAATGAAGCGCAATCCGGTAGCCTAAGGATGAGAGCATAAGGCTGATGGCCTGGCCGATCCGCTTTGCTCCGCCGGTAATCAAGGCGGTCCCTTTGTGCTGCGTCTTTTGCCTCATGTTAATTGTGAATCAAACTTAAGAATTCCGATCGCGTGGAGCTGTCTTTTCGAAAGGACCCTAACATGCAGGAGGTTTTCAAAACCGAATTTTGCTTCTCCACCCCCCGCATCATCATACAAAGATGCTTGGCTTCGATCACCACCCCGACACCCTTGGCCTGGGTATACTTAAGCAAAGTCTCCGCGATCTCTTTGGTCAAATTTTCCTGGACCTGAAGACGCCGGGCAAAGACATCCACGATCCGGGCGACCTTGGAAATTCCGATGATCTTACCGTTGGGAATATAACCCACGTGGCATTTACCAAAAAAAGGCAAGAGATGATGCTCACAAAGCGAGTACAGTTCAATATCCTTAATGATGATCATCTCATCGTCATCGGACTCGAAGACGGCATTATTAACGATTTCATCCAAATCTTTGGTGTAACCTTGGGTCAAATACTGGAAGGCCTCGGTGGCCCGTTTGGGTGTGGCCTTGAGTCCCTTTCGGTTAGTATCCTCACCGATGTCCTCCAACAATTTTCTAAAGAATTTTTCCATGGCAACTCCCTTGTCGGTGTTTTAAACTCAGCGCATATCATTGCTGTTCCAATTCGTGTCATTGCGAGCGCAACGAAGCAATCTTTTCGATGAGAGATTGCTTTGTCACTTCGTTCCTCGCAATGACACAAAGTTCATGTCTCAAATGTATTCCAACGTCGATGATAGAAGTTTTAATTTGGACAGACATGAGCGCATATTAACATAGAGCTCTGGCTTTTGTCAAACGTCCTGGACTTCGTCCGCGCTCGACATAATCGGTCCAGTCCAATTCACTCGGTACCGAGTATTTTTGATGCAGACGTAGGGAACGGTCGCGACCGTTCCCTACGCGACTCTTCGAATTTTTTCAAATCATTCGTCGGGAATTTGCAGCGGAAGCTGGCTTGGGAAAGCTGCGCCTGCGCCCGATGGACACGATTTCGCTAAGCCAGGCTTTCTGTGCGGCTAACGCCTAGGTTCACGGGCGACGCCGTGAAGCGACGGCGTCCCCTGGAACCTGTGGTTAGGGTTTGGTGCAGTGCTTACCATAAGGAGTTCTATCTGTGATGGAGAATCCCTTTGGATTCACTCCTCTAATCTTTGAGGCACGATTTCGGGCGGTAGCCGACTCCTCTGAACGCCCAATACCGGCAAGAGCCGCCGCATACTCATCAAGAATATCCGCGTAGGCAATTGGTGCCTCCTTTTCAGCACTGGCTTTATCGAGTTCGCCAAGAGTTCGCTCGAAGAGTGAGACGGCTTTTTGAAAGTGTTTTTGGTCCAACTTTAGCCGGGCCAGCTCGCCCAACGATAGATACAGCGGTTCCCCAGCCTGTTTGTCGAGTTCGTAAGCTAGGCTGAGCTCGCGTTCCGCCTCAACAAAAAAGCAGGTTGCTCCTAGAGAGCGTTCGTATTCGTAGTGAAATATCGCGCGTCTTCGCGGGTCTGAGCCCGCCAAGTCGGCATTCTTCGCCGATCGGGCATAGGCACGGCGAGCCGCATCCCAGTCTCCGCGAGCCTGTGCAGCGGCACCGACCTGCCCATAGTTACTCGCAACCTTTTCGTTTATGGCAGAGACGCAGCCACCAAGTACGATACTGAGAATTACGGCTACCCCACGTCGACGCATTCTTCCCTCCAAAACCTAACAACGTTTATATGGTTTCCAGACTGGATCCCCACGGCTTGACAGTCGTGGCATTCTGTTCCTCAATCCTTAATATCCCTCAACGCCTTCCCACGCCAAAGGCGGGGTCACTTGTTCGGGATGGTTCGCCGTACTTCAACAAGTGGTGAGCAATCTTTATGGACTGACATTGACTCTTCGACGGCGCCTAAGCCCCGCCCTTGGGTTCGACTTCGTCCTTCGATAAACTCAGGACTCGGCCTGAGCGGAGTCGAAGGCCTTCGCTCACCATCCCTCGCGAACTCGTTCGACTTCGCTCACGATCCTTCGAACGATCCTGAGCCTGTCGAAGGACGAAGCGCGTCGAACCATAACGCCCCGGCTAAGCTGCGGCGCGTTAGCGCCGTCCGCTGTAACCGGTTGTTAGGCGCTATGCTCTTCGCGCATGGCTGCTGTCTCGAACATGTCTGGAGCAAGACGTTCCTTCGCTACCTTGACCGCCTCAGCATCAACTTCGAATCCCAGGTATTCTCTGCCGGCCGATTTCGCCGCGATGAGGGTGGAACCGCTGCCGCAGAACGGGTCGAGGACAATTTGCCCCGGTAAGGTTGTCAACTCGATCAGTGCTCGAAGGAGCTTGACCGGCTTCTGCGCGACATGGCGCCCCCCCCTCGCCCTTCGCAAAGCCGGACCTCAGTACGTTATCCGGTACTTGCTCGTAACGTACGAATGCCTGCTCGTTGAAGGCGCCAACGCCATGGGTCAACACATTATCCGCGATCGTTGTTCCAATCGTATACGGCTTCACAAACCACAAGATCGGTTCGAACGTGGGGCGGAGGTTGCCAACCCTCCAGCCCTCCCATTGCTCCGCGCTTGCTTCATCGCCACGCCTTTGAAACACGATGCTAACCCGCTGTGCCCGATGGGGAGCGGATTCCCGTAGCCACGCTAACGAGTCCTTGAAGGTAAACCCAGCGTCCTCGAATGCGACGACGCACCGATGAGCGAGGCGGCGGCCCGCAAAGACCAACGCCGAACCACCGGGTTTGAGAATTCGCAGCCATTCTCCGGCAAAAGACTCGCACCAGCGTTGATACTCGACCGGTATCTGCCGATCGGCTTCGGACCAGCCATTGAGAGGCTTGCCTCTGCGCCGGAACACGGCGCCCGCCTTAACCTGCGCCGGACTTGTCCCGAGAAGTGCCGAATTCGTGTTATTATGAAGAACGTCCCACTCATCAATGCCAATGCCGTAGGGGATGTCGCTCAGGATGAGATGAATGCTGGACGCCTCCAGGTCCCGCACGGCAACAATACCATCGGTGGCCACGACTGAATTCGGTCTGCACTTCAGTGTCATGATCTCAGTCTCCAAGTAGATTGCCGGGTTCGATGCGCTCGACCTGCGCAATGCGTGAATCGAGCCCCGCAGCACGGATCAGTTCCTCGAGTGCTTGCTTGTGAGAAAGCCCGAGCAGGCGGCTGCGTTCTGCCCGCAGATACGTCAACGCTTCGTCTTTTGCTACGCCCAAGGCTGCGAGCGAAGCAGTCTTCTCGGCCGTCCAAAGATCAACGTCGCCTTTCAGGACGGCCACAAGCGCCTTATTGATTCCGCGCCAATAGTCAGCCGCATTCTTGCTCGGGTGCAGCAGAGAGACACTCTTCAGCACGCAGCCCAAACCCTTCGTGGCCGCCGCTCCTTCTCGACGCTTGGCCAAGCCCACCAAAGCAGCCAAATGGGAGTAACTGAGAATGCAGACATTGCGGGCGATGGCCTGCTGATAAATCTGGCTCGTACGATTCGGAAGTTGACAGATCGGACAGACTACAACAGTGTAGTCAAGGCCGTTGCGCCAGCCGTCCATAGCTTGAACCTTGAAATCCTTCTGGTTCTTCGCGCTACGACTGAGGCGAAAGGCTTTGGCGTCTGCCACGAGCGAGTACCCACCGCCACGCGCCTGAACATCGGCGGCATCTGCCCGTGCGGTGATTACGGCGCTCTTAAGACCGATCGCGGTCAAGGACTCGGAAATGATGGCATCGGTGTACTTTGAATACAGCTTCTCTTCCGAGGAGTCGTGCCCGTAGTGCTCGGGCACCGCCCCGCACAATCTCAGATGATCAAGCAAGGCCCCGGTCCCATCCTTACCGATCTCGGCGCGAAGCTCCGCGATCATCTTGGTCGAGTCATCGCCGAACGAGCCGCTCAGTTTTGCCAGCTCGGAGACCCAGTATTTGCGACGTTTCCTTGCTTCAGGTGTCATTCGGTTCTTTCGTTTCATGCGTGCGGTTGCTGGCGCTCATTGCGCCTAACGGACCACGCTTAAGCTGCGGCGCACTGGTGATAGATCAAGTACCCCTACGTGCGCCGGCAGCTTCAAGCGCTTGTTAGGCTGCGCGCCATCATGGAGTCGGCTGATCACTGGCCGCACTTCGGGTGATTGTGAACTTTCCGTTCTTGTTATCCACGAAAACGAGGCTACCGGGTCCTATCCGGAGCTTCTCTGCTAACCATGGCTGAATGGTGACGTTCAGGTAGTCACCCTCGATCTCACCGATTCCGCGGGTGAGCGGGGCCAACTTGTCAGCGCCGACGTTGAGAGGAATACGGAGGGTCAGCTTGCCGTTAATGAACTCGAGCGGGCCTTCGATGGAGATAGAGTCCGACATCGATCCTCTTCGCGCAGCCTAACAATGTTTATATGGTTTCCAGACTGGATCCCCACGGCTTGACAGTCGTGGCATTCTGTTCCTCAATCCTTAATGGTAATCCCTCAACGCCTTCCCCCGCCAAAGGCGGGGTCACTTGTTCGGGATGGTTCGCCGTACTTCAACGGTGTTTCGCATATCTTGATGGACTGACATTGCCTGTTGCCATGAGGCGTTATTTTAGTACACTCATGCCGTTATTGTCCTGCCTTGAAACTCCTGTGTCAATTAAAATTCAAAGGTCTTTCCCGAGTTTGTAGCAACATAGCAGCGGCTTTTCTTTCTTTTTGCTA
>CAZUJQ010000035.1:0-20118 GCA_964620805.1 uncultured Planctomycetales bacterium
TGCTTTCAATAAGTTACGTTAATTTTTTGCTACAAACTCGGGAAAGCTTCAAATTCAAAAATGCATAGTTTTAGGTTTTAAATTTTAGCTAACAGAATTTTTATACTTCCGTCTCTTATGTTATAATATCTTCCTTCGATTGTTCATCTATTCTTCTTCACACAACAAAAGGGTCGATCCATTTCAAAAGTGAAACAGAATAAATACTGAAAAAAACCGTGATCCCAATGGTCGATTATCATATGCACACACCCCTGTGCGGCCATGCCGTGGGGGCTCCGCCCGAGTACGCGCAGCAAGCGCGGCGGATCGGTCTGGAGGAGATCGGCTTCTCGGATCACGCGCCTCTGGTCTCGCATGACGATCCGAAATCACCATGCATATTCGTCAGCTCCCTGAGTATCATAAAATGATCGAAGAGGTGCAGGCGAAGTCCCGCCCCTTAAGAATCAAAATCGCCCTGGAAGCGGATTTTATCCCGGGTTACGAGGACAAAACCCGCGCCATTGTGGAAGGATACCCTTACGACTACGTCATCGGCTCGGTCCATTTCATCAACCGCTGGGGATTTGATAACCCCGATGAACGCGAGCGCTGGAGCGGAAAAGACGTCAACACCGTTTATCATGAATACTATGATCTCTTAAGGAAAAGCGCGGGGTGCGGTCTCTTCGACATCATGGGCCATGTGGATCTGGTCAAAAAATTCGGCCACCGGCCCACGGAAAATTTAACCGGAGAGATTGAAACGACGGCCAAGGTCTTCCAGAAAAGCGGCGTCGCGGTTGAAATCAACACCTCGGGACTGCGCAAACCCGTCCAAGAGATGTATCCTTCGCCAGCAGCCCTTAAAATCTACCAGAAAGCCGGGGTCCCTCTCACTTTTGGATCCGATGCCCATGATCCCAACGATGTGGGTAAGGACTTCGACAAGGCGATCGCCCTGGCCCAATCCGTCGGGTATAAGGAATATTTAACATTTAAGAAAAGGAAGGTTGAACGAAGGGTTAAACTGTAAAACTGAGGAGTTTAAATGACGATTCCCATCCAAGGCATCGATCATGTGGCCATCAACGTCCGGGATCTCGACCAAACGGTAGAGTTTTATACAAAAATCCTGGGGTTGAAGATCACCCAGCGGGAACCTTCCAAACCGGGCGTTGAATACTTTCTGGATTGCGGCAATTCTTTGATTGGTCTGATTCAGGCGCAGGATACCTCCCACCAACACGCTTTCCAAAATGAAGGGCTGGGAGCCAACCACTTCTCCTTCCGGGTTCACGCCAAGGATTTCGATTCTATGATTCGGCACTTAGAAGACCATTCGGTCAAAATCGAATTTGCCAAGAAAAGAGAAAAATCCTGGTCGCTCTATTTTTATGATATGGATGGCAACAAGCTCGAGATGACTGCTTGGCCGATTGAAGATGGGTTGCTGGCGGATCAGTTGCAAAAGTTGATCTATAACCCTAAAACGAAAATATGGGAAAAGTATTAAAAGGCTTAGGGCTTAGAGCTAAGGGCTTAGGGCTTTTTTACCCTAAGCTCTCTGCCCTACGCCCTAAGCCATACGCTATCAAGGAGGCCCTATGCCAAAACCGAAAGTTGGAGACCAAGCCCCTGATTTCAACTTACCTGCCACGAGTAGCAGGAATGTCTCCTTAAAAGATTTCCGCGGGAAAAAAAACATCGTCCTCTACTTCTATCCCAAGGACGACACGCCCGGCTGTACGGTGGAGGCCTGCGCATTTCGCGACTCGATCCAAGCGATCGAGTGCCAAGAGGCGATCGTATTGGGGGTCAGTCCCGATGGGACCGGTTCCCACGACAAATTCATCAAAAAATTCAACCTCCCTTTTCTTCTTCTAAGCGATGAGGATCACAAAGTCGCAACCGCCTATGGCGTGTGGGTGGAGAAGAGCATGTACGGCCGAAAATACAGGGGGATGGAAAGGACAACTTTCCTTATCAAGAAGGATAGCAAAATCGCCAAGGTCTTTGAGAAGGTCAAACCGCAAGGCCACCACGAAGAGGTCCTAGAGGCTTTGAAAGATGTTGTTTAAAATTCCCTGTAGAAATGTGTTCCAAAAGTCTGGACTGAGGACCAATCGTCAGCTCCCCGTTTGGATTGAAGCAGATAAAAAAAGCTCAAAGAGGTCTTATCGTTGATTCTAAACTTGACCCCCAGGGGAGTGGTCCAGTTTTCGTTATACCGATGATCGTGGAGATCATAAAAGAATTCGCTATTGGCATAGATCGATTGCACGGGCCCACGATTTTTGATCGGCCACTCCAGGTTGGTGCGGTGACGCAGCCGGCTATTATCTGATCCCCCATCTTCAATCCAGCGGAACTCATAGCGATTGCGCATATTCACCTTGAGTCGATCCCTGATGACCCAGTGCGGATTCGCTTCGAGTTCCACACGATGATGGAATTTGAATTCACTTCTACCAGCCACAGGATTGTTCACTTTGACATTGAGGTAGGTGTAATTAAAGCCCAGGCTTAAATTCTTCCAGAGGTCGAATTTAAGTTGTGAACTTAAGGAATAGAATCCTACGTCCTTAGCATCATGAATGAGACGGCCTTGACCAAAGAGGACAAAATCAATCTTTTGGGTATCCACCATTTTTAGGGTCATCAACGAACGGTATTGAAAATCATCCTTGGCCCACGTGGGGCTCACGAAAACCAGAAGTTGAAAAATGAGCCAAGCCGTTCGTCTCGAGTTCACTTCAAATAACATCCTTCCTAGGGAACCATTCAACCTACGAACTTCTATCCCGAATATACCTTTCCAGAATCCCGATAAATTCTTCCTTGATATTCTCGCCTTTTAAGGTCGCCAACTGTTTTCCATCCACATAAACGGGCGCAATCGGCTTCTCCGAGGTCCCCGGAAGGCTGATGCCGATATCCGCGTGGCGGCTTTCGCCCGGGCCGTTGACCACACAGCCCATCACGGCAATTTTAAGTTTCTCCACGCCCGGATATTCCTTTTTCCAAAAAGGCATTTTTTGTTCAATGTAGACGTTGATGTCTTGCGCGAGGTCCTGGAAATATTGGCTCGAGGTCCGTCCACATCCCGGGCAACTGGTCATGCTGGGTTTAAAATGCCGCAACCCCAAGGCCTGCAGCAAGTGCTTGCATACTTCAACCTCGCGGGAGCGTTTGACCCCCGGCTGCGGGGTCAACGACACGCGGATGGTATCGCCGATGCCCTGCTGCAAAAGGACCCCCAGCGCCGCTGAGCTCGCGGCAATGCCCTGGACATCCGCGCCGGCCTCGGTCAAACCCAAATGAAGGGCGTAGTCGCACACTCGCGCCAGCCTCGAATAAACGGTCACCATATCCTGCACCACCGACATCTTGACACTTAAGATGATTTTGTTTTTTGGTAAACCCAATTTCTCTGCATATTCGGCGTTGCGCAGCGCGCTCTGGATCATGGCCTCATAGGTGACTTCTCTGGAATCCTTAGGGTCTTTTCTTTTGGCATTGTCATCCATCAACTCGGTTAAAAGCTCTTGGTCCAGGGATCCCCAGTTGACGCCGATGCGCACGGGTTTATCGTTGTCCACGGCGATTTTCACAATGGCGGCAAAATTTTCATCGTGCAGCCGGCCGCGTCCCACATTGCCCGGATTGATCCGGTATTTGTTCAAGAGCCGCGCGCACGACGGGTGTTTGCGCAAAAGGGTATGACCGTTGAAATGAAAATCGCCAATGATCGATGTAGCGTGGCCTTTATCCCGGAGGATGGCGATAATCTCCGGCACAGCTCTTGCCGCATCGTCATCGTTGACGGTCCAGCGCACAAGCTCGGAGCCGGCGTCAATGAGCTCAATGGTCTGCGCCACTGTGGCGTTGACATCGGCGGTGGGCGTATCGGTCATGGACTGGATGGCGATTGTGTGATCGCCTCCGATTAAAACTGATCCCACTTGTACGGTTGGCGTATTCCGTCTTCTTATCAATTCCATTTTTGACCCTCTTGCTCGATTTTTCTTGAAGGGGCGGCCCCGCCAAAGGCTGGGCCGCCCCCCTTTTTCCAGCGCTGTCACCTGCCGAACATACTCCTGACTTGCGACATATTGCTCTTTTTTAAGAATGCAATACCCCTATTATGATAAGCTCCCCTAAAATTAGGACGGATTTCTATCGCTTTATCGTAATCAATGATGGCCTGATCTAAATCCCCTAGATGAAAAAAAGCATTTCCCCGGTTATAATAATATTGAGCGTCACTTGGATCGATGGTTATAGCTTGAGTGTAGTCAGATATCGCTTTTAAAAAATCGCCTTTTTTAGAATAGGCAAGACCCCGATTATAAAAAGCCTCCTTATAATGGGAATTGATGGCCATAGCCTTGGTGTATTCAGAAATCGCCTCTTCGATATTACCTCTAAAAAAATAAATTGTCCCCCGATTCGTGTGAGCGGTTTCCATACGGTTGGGGCTGAGGGCTATCGCCTTTGTATAATCCAGCAATGCCTTATCAAAATCACCTGCCATATGATAAGCGATCCCACGGCTGCTGTATACCCTGGCTTTTTCTGGAGATTTACGAACCGCATCTCCCCATAAAGTCAATTCATCCTTCCATATAAAATTTCGCCTGTAAGTCAAAACCGAATAGCAGGTTATTATCAAAAGGAGTGGAATCATCATTCTCCTTAAATCTTTTATGCCCAAAGCATGAAAGCTCGTTGTTATGAGGAAAATACTATAGCCAACCATCGGCAAATAGAGTCGATGTTCATTGATGACATCTGTTGTCGTAACCAAACTTTCGACACTGAGGGTTAAGAAAAACCAAAAAATTCCAAATCCCATCAACGGCTGTCTTTTAAATACAACCATAGCGTACGAAAAAATTGCTACCAAAAGCAAGAATGAAAAGAAAGTTTTCGGTTCTTGCAAGCTTTTCGACCGTGGATAATCATAATCCACGTTTTGGTTTACTGGCAGAATAAGCAATCTGAGGTAGGTCCGCATCACGTTCATTTGGGTTAGCATATACTCTTTCCGGGACATCTCTTCTTCCTCAACACTCCTTGCCAAATTATCTATTAGCTTTAACGGACTGTGGGAATTAAGTGATTGTCTCAATGTGGCGAAATTTGATCTTTTGATCAGGGTGTTCAGTCCCTCACTGGCCTGGAGACGTGTCAATGGAATAATAAAAAGGGTTATAAAAAACGGCAGGAGTAACAACCATTTTCTTTCTTTCTTGTCGTTATGGGATTGGTACAAAAAGTAAAATCTAACATTATAAGAGCAAGTGGCAAGGTGAATGCTATTTCTTTGGTAAACATATCAACCACTGTGATACCTAACGAAGCTAGATAATAGGAATATGAGTTTTTTAACCTTGCCATCATGAAACAGATTAATGCAGTTAAATAAAAAAATGTGGCCAAGGAGGCGGCTCTTTGCCAGATATAAGTTACGGCCTGAGTTTGAATAGGATGAACAAGAAACACAAGAGCAGAAAGAAATCCCAAAAGCCGTCCGTAAGGGGCAAGAGGGCTGGTAACCATGCGGGGCGTCTTAAAAATGAGAATCAACAAAACGAATACCAGGAAAGAGGAAAGAATATGCAACACGATATTAAATAAGTGGTAACCAGACACGTTGAGTTTGCCGATTGCATAATTCAGAGCAAAACTTAATCCCACAATAAAACGAGTATTGAAAGCCTCCCAGATGATTTTAATCTCACCCAAATCTCTGATAGCCTTGTTATCAACAATAGTCGCCCAGTCATCAAAATGAAAGGAGTTATGAAATGTGTTGGAATAAATAAGAAAACCAACCACACTCAATGCCATGAGTACACCTGAATTGGAACGCATTGCCGCTGCCCACGCCTTCCCTGACATTCATCTATAGACCCCCATCTATCTTCATTTTCATGAATTATTTTGCCTGCTTCTGTACGTAATCAATCACCGGTTTCGTCCACGGCGTCTGCTGATTAATCACCGCCAGCTCAACCGGACAGGCATTGGCCGCAACCGACAAGGCAAACATCACCATATCCGCCACGGTCTCAGCCGACATCAAACGGGATTTTTCCTCCTTGGTAATGTTCTCTAAATGATCCGTCAATTCGGTATCGACAACGCCCGGCAGAATCGCGGTGACTTTAATCCCGTGATCTCGCATCTCCCAAAAAAGACCTTTGCTGAAGGCCCGCAAACCCACCTTGAGCGAACTATAAGTCAAGAACGTCCGCGGCACCGGATCCACCAGCGTTGAGCCGGAGACCAGATTTATGATAGCTCCTTTCTTTCTTTCGATCATGTGCGGAATCACCAAGCGGATCAAACGGACATATCCCAGATAATTGGTGTGCGCCAATCTCTCCAAGTCCTCCAGAGGCTGCTTTTCAAAAGGGTATTGGCTGGAGACGCCGGCATTGTTGATCAAGATATCGATTGTCTTAAACTCCCGCAGGGCGGTCTCGGCTAGATTTTTTAAGTCTTCTAATCTGGCGACATCGGTTGCCACGCCGATCGCGCGCACGCCGCTTTGGGCCACCTCCCCAACGGTCTCATCCAGGGTGGATTGCGTCCGCGCCGCCAAAACCAGATTGACTCCCTTTTGAGCCAATCTTAAGGCAATGGTCCTCCCTATTCCCCGGCTAGCGCCGGTAATGATAGCGTTCTGTCCTTTCAAATCCGTCATGGTCTCCCCCTTTTATGTCCATGTTCTCTAGAACTGGTTTCATAACCGAGTTTCCCCTCCCTGGAGGGGAGGGGTTAGGGAAGGGTGATAGTCGAGCAGTCATCACCCCCACCTCAATCCTCCCCCCTTAAAGGGGGAGGAAGTGGCGGTTTTGAAATGGCTTCTAGATTGTTTTGCGATCCGGAATAACCCTTTTAAGAAAAACTGAAAAGATGAGCATGAGAATGCCGAAGCCCAAAAATGTCAGCCCAAAACTTTTCTCGATAAACAATCCCGAGATGAAAAACCCCAGCCCGCCGCTTAAAAACCGAAGCGAAGAATTCAAACTGGCAATCTCCGCGCGGTCTTCCTCTGGGAAATCGGTCAAGACGGTTGACACGCCGTTATGCCCGATGGTCCAGCCCATCGAGAAAAAAGCAAAAATAATCCCGACTATAAAAAGGGGGAACTCAAAAACCAGGGCGATTGTGGAGAGCGACAACAAAAGGACGCCCAGAAGACACGCAGGGAATCGCCCTTTCTTATCGGTCAAAAAGCCGCCCAAGATCTGCCCCGCGACACTGCTTAAGGCCATCAGGATAAAAAAGAAACTGATCGTCTTCTGATCGCAAAGATAAAACCGGCTTAGGTAAACGCCAAACCACTTATGCACCGCATGAAAACACAGGCTGATCAAGAAAATAAAAATAAAGACATTTCGAATTTCCTGCTTTTTGAGGGTCTCCCAGTAATTGACCGCGGTTGTCTGCAGACGATCGATCAGGGAGAACCGAGCGAGAAAATAGGCGGCAGAGGTCAAAAATCCGAGAAACGCCGGTATGGAAAACAGCCACCGCCAGTTGGCAAAACCGCTCAACCAAATCCCTACCAAAGAGGCCAGAAAGCTGCTGCTAAAAAAAACTCCCACCAGCCGGCCGCGGATCTCATAGTCGAAGAGTTTGCCGATCGTCATCAATCCTAACGGCACAACACCCGCCGCGGTCAATCCCAGCAGGAATTGCGCTCCCAAAAAAGGATTCAAGCGGGTTAGGGTGACACATAATGCGTTCGATAATCCGTAAAGAGCCATCGAAAGCCCCATGATGGTTTTGAAAGGAACCCAGCGGGCCAAGGGGGCATAGAGCAGAGCCCCGATGCCATAGGGAACCATATAATAAGGAATCATCCTTGCTGTCACGATATCGGATGCGGCCAGGTCTTTGCTGATGGCCGGAATCACGGCCACGATCGCTGCCACGTTGAAAGAGATGGTGATATTCCCCAGGCACAAGAGAAAAAAGATGATTTTCTTCTCGCTGATATTTTCCTCTTTCGTAAAGCAGAAGCCTCTTATGCCGCCTTTCCGACAGGAGCTTCCTGCGCCTCTTTTTCAATGACTCTTTTAAATATCTTGAGTTTGGCACTTTTTCGGGCTTTTGGGCCGTATTTTCAGGTAGTTCTCGTCGAGAAAGCAATTTTGTGGTATCGAAAACCTGTTTTTGCGATCCGAGAGACTTTTCCGACGACAAATTCGAAAATTTGCCAAACTCAAGTAAATATTTTTAAATTGTGCTGGGAATGGTCATTGATGAATCCTTCAATCTGGCTCTCGGTGAATTTCGTAAAACCCGGATCCATTTCAAAATCCTGGATCTGCCGACGTTTTCTTAATTTCTTTTGAGGAAGTCGGCATCCCGACCTCCGATGAAAGATCGGAGCGTCGGGACAGATCCGCTTCTTTCTCAATAACCTCTTTGAATATTTTCATATTATGGCGAGAGTGTTCATTAATAAAACCTTCTATTTGCTGCTCAGTAAATTTTGTAAATTTTGGATCCATAGCGAAATCTTGCATCCATATCATTTCTATCCCCTCGGGCATTTCATGATACAGCCAGACGATCTTCATGTACTTAAAAGGAAACATCGGGTCCCAGCGCGAGGCGTAAGCGAATTTTAAATCTTTATAAAGCCAGCGCTTGGAGACCCAGCTCTTGCCGTCTTTGTCGTGCAGGCGGAAGGTGATTTCATTGCCCTTGCGCTCCAGCACATCCGCCTTCACATATTCATCGCCGAACAATTCCGTCCAGCGCTCGATCTTGTTGGAGGTGTCGAAGGCTTGATCGTACGGCGCATTGATGACTATTGAATTTCGTGTGTGGCCCATGGTTTTCTCCTTTTGTCAACTTCCTTCATAAGTCCTCTAAAATTTTCTTCAATCTCCTTCTCAACTCCGGCAGGTGATTTTCCACCACTTCCCAAACAGCATCCAAGTCCACCCCCAGATAATCATGGACTAAAATATCCCTCATGCCGGCCATGTTTCGCCAATCGATTTCCGGATATTGACTGCGAATCTCCTCAGGAATCCGTTTGGTGGCTTCGCCAATAATCAACAAATTCCTAATCACACCATCTTGAATCAGCTTGTTGTTGTGAAATTGTTTTGGCGTTAAACGCCGTGTATAGGATTCAATGGTATCAATGGCGTCCAGCATGTGATGCACATAAACTTGATAACTTTTATTCATAGAGGTAAACGGCCTGCTCCATGACATGACGGCGGATGTACCGGCTCAACGATTTCGGAGTAGCGACATCCACGTTTCTTTTCAACAAAGCCTGTAAATCTAGCTTTAACCCGACCATGTCCAAAAGGCTGGCACCTTTATGGAATTCGACTAAAAAATCGATATCGCTTTTTTGAGTTGCCCTCCCGAAGGCATACGAACCAAAAACCGCGATACACTTGACTTTATATTTCTTAAGCACCGCTTTGAATCTCTCTTCATAAAAAATCGAATCAAATCTTCTCTTAATCATATTAACTTACCCCCTGCCCTATCCCATTAAATTATCCTCCAGCTTTATGATGATCCCCCTTCATCATTTCACCAACTGCCGCTGCAATCTTTCCGGCAACAAAGCCGCCAGATCCTTTTTGACCTCTATCAACCTCAGGATATCCGCCAAATCTTTCAAGAAAATCGCCTTCGGCGATAACTTTTCACGATTTTCAGCTTCTATGGGCAGATATACTTTCCTAAAGGGGTTAAAAAATTCTTTTCCTGTCATCTCAAACTCTCCTCGGTATACAACGACAACTCAATCATCCTTTCTAAGAGCTGAGCGGAATCGGCATTGAGAAAATTGGCCAGGATGAGTTCTTTCACAAAAAGCCGGCAGATGTAGCGCAGCTTGCGGGGCTTCTCCTTGGAGGCATAGACAAAATCCCGGTGAGCATTATTAATAACTTGAGTTTGGCACTTTTTCGGGCTTTTGGGCCGTATTTTCAGGTAGTTCTCGTCGAGAAAGCAATTTTGTGGTATCGAAAACCTGTTTTTGCGATCCGAGAGACTTTTCCGACGACAAATTCGAAAATTTGCCAAACTCAAGTAATAATGACCACGTTCTGATCGATATCGTAACGGGAGCGCCAATTTTCGCCGGCCGCGCTCTTTAACGTATATCCGGGCAAACCTTTTTGCGAGGCATCCGTTGTCAGAAAATTCTCCGGGAGAATCGACTCCGTTACCGTGATCTGCCCCTCGGCCCGGCATTCGATATCGTTCTGACGAACCTTGACCCTCAGCCGCGTTAAGCCAGGCTCATCAGACGCCTGAAATGTGACCACACAACCGTCGATAGGATTTAAGGTTCCTCTACCCTCCAGGATCTCCCATTGAAAGGAGATCTGCTGTTCAACCATGCGACGCTGCCGGTCCCGGCAAACGGCACGTAAATTGCGTGTCCCATTGACCGCCACCTGGCAGGAGGTGGGAGAAATTTTAACGCTGTGAAGCGGTCCTGAAAATTCAAAAAAATCTTTCTGAACCGGCGTCGCCTCCCGGCCATAATCTGTCTGCATAATCATCAGCTCGTCTTCACGCCCGGAAAAACTTGTCTCAAGGGGCCCCTCCGCTAAAGGATGCGCTAAAGTCTTGGAAGTATGAACCTCAAACCAATCGTATTCTTCCTGCGGCAGGCTTAAGATGGCCTCTTTTAAAGCCATCTGCACCGTTTTCAAGATCTGTTTACTGGAGCGCTCTTCCTGGGCCCGGCGTTGCTCTTCGATCACTGCTATCAGCTTGTCCTGCAGAGATCGAACCGCTTCACAAAATTGGGCAAATCGTTCATCCCGGATAATCCCATCGCGCGTGCCCGGAGTCAAATTAAGAAAGGGCGCATCGATGATTCCTTGCAGATAACCAGACGTCCAGGGAGGGCTGTTAAACTCATCCAGCTGAGTCAAGGAAGGAAGAACACGGGTCCCTGAACGATAAAGCCCAATCCTGTTTTCCTGATCCGGACTATTAAAATAAAGTTCTGAGTATATCTCTCCATGCGGTGTTGAAGAGGCGGGCAGTTGATGAATCAACTGCCCGCTAAACTGTCTGGGTTCAACCCAATATTCCGCACGGGAGAAATGATCGATCACTTTGATCTTGACTTCCGTCTGGCGGATGCGATCCCGCAACTCCGAGGCAAGATATCTTTGAATCTTTTCCCCATTGACCTGCCGCAATCCCGGCAAAAGAGAAGTGATTACCAGCTCCGTTCCCGGAAACGGCACCAACAAATGCCGATGAGAGATGGAATACCCGGGCTGGCCGCGGCTCATTCGCATATGGTAAGCGCTGCCATCATGGCCGCAGCAGCTCAAAGACAGGGTCTCACCAACGGTCCAGAAACTCAACAAGCCAATGCCGAATTCACCCTGAATCCCCATGGCCCCCTCTTCCTTCAGCTTCTTTTTGATCGAATCGCAGATGTGGGTGGCCACATACTTAAAGTTGGGAGTGCCCTTTTCATCTAACGGCACCCCCTGGCCATCATCAATGATCTTAAGGTAATTTTGTCCCTTCGCTTTGCCGCGGATGATCGAAATGGCCTTGGCCCTGGCATCGATCGAGTTCTCAACAAATTCCGCAATCGCTTTCAACGGATTGTTCTGGGACAAAGCGATGATCGTGATCGCGTTCCAGTTATCACCGATGCGCAGCCGTCCGGATTCGTCTCGAGGGGCTTTTCTGGATTTTCGCTGTATGGGCATATCTTACGATTCTTTTTTCTTCCTTTGTTTGATAAATTTATTAACTTGTTTCAAGTACTCTCGATAATTTTCCATCATAAGCGGGACAGAATCGTAAACAATTCTGTCGTCAATATCCATATACTCGTGTACGAGGACATTACGCAAGCCTGCAGAGCCTTGAATTTTTTGGGCTAGCTCAGCGGTGATCAGTTTTGCTTCGGCAGCCTTCGAGAATGACGAACGATAATCTTCCGGAGGGCGATTATTGGTCTCCACCACAACATGATTGTTGATATCTACCGCACATTCAACAATCAACTGAATCAGACGCTCCGTTGAAAATTTTAAATACTCATTCTCTTGATAAGCCGCAAAACTATTTTTCATGACCGGACCGAGCTTTTCTAAATACATGTTTAGCCGCGCCATTTTTCTGTGGATCAAATCGAAATCAAGCATCCTAACCTCCTTAAATATTACGCTGCAGATATAATTCTTCTAGTCTTCGAAACTTCACAGCGTCTTGATATCGCGATATCGCTGTGGTTCTAAAGGCGTTAAACAATCCCTTCTTTTTTTCATAAAGGGGGATCCCGTATAAGGCGACCTGACGGACGATCATGGTCTCAGCGTTATTAAGAAAAACGGGATCAAATTTATCTCCAAATAATTCTCCCAGCTTGCTAATGACTTTAAAATAGCGTCCTTTGATCTTTCTGGCATTGCCCAAAAATCCCACATCCACATCGCTTTCTTTAGTAAAATAACCACGGGTATAGGAACCATGCAACACAACCAAAGTAATCCCACATTTTCGGCAGAGTTTTGCCAGTTTCAATCGATTAATTTGAATATTCAATTTTTTTCTTTGGACAATCATATATCTACCTATCAACAATCGCCACCACCCGCGCCCACCCTGCCTCTGCATTCCTTACCTTGACCGGCTCCGACGCTCCGACTTCCTGAAACTATTATCATAGAAGTCGGAGGTCGGAGTCCCGACCGATCCCGACGTAACGTCGGGCGAGCGTCGGAACAAATACGATACTCATTCAACTAACGCAACTACACGAGCCCACCCTGCGCCAGCGTTACGAACCTTTACCGGCAAACACGATACCGTAAACCCATAAGGCTTGGGGATCACCCCCAAATTCCCCAGTCGCTCCATGTGGCAGTACTCCCGCCGCCGGCCCAGGAAATGGCACGGCCAGATTTTGGACTTGTCTTTGGTGGTCAGGAATTCCTTAAACATCACAAGGCATGGCCGGTCCAGGCCGATTGTGTCGATGCCCATCATCTTGATGCCGCAATCCAGCAGATACTCAACCGCGCTCGGGACCAGGCCAACATACTTATGGACGTAATCGTCCGTACCCAGGAGTTTGTCGCCACCGGTATAAAACAGAACAATGTCCATGGCTTTAAGTTTGTAATTGATCTTCTTTAGGACTTCCACGACTTTCCCTTTGTCGATAAAATCGGGGAATTGGAGGTGCGTAAAATCCAGGACGACACCATCGCCGATGCACCACTCTAAGGGGAGATCCGCGATCATGCGGGCAGGCTTGCCGTCACAGCGGCTTCCATAGTGAAACGGCGCGTCCACGTGCGTGCCCATATGAACCGAGGAATGGACGGTTTCCAAGGAAAGCATTTCACCGTCCGGGATTTCGTCTGGCCGCGCCACGCGCTCCCCCCGGTCAAAGCGCTCCTGGCCGCCGGGCTGTTTGGTCATCACCACCCAATTGAAATGCTCAACACCCTCTTTATGGCTGATGCGATCAATGGTGGCAGCGTGGGTTTCTACGAGGGTATCGTCAATGGGCAGGCTTAAATCGATGATTTGCATGAATGGATTACGATGGCATACCCTTTGATCTTAAAATCTGGACGATCTGGTTAAAGGTATGGGTCTTTTTTAATTCATTATCGGCCAAGGAAATGCCCAGCTCTTTTTTCAACCCCACTGAGATCTCCACCATCTCGGTCGAGTCAATGCCTAAGGATTGATCTAAGGGGGCCTCAAAACGGATCTCCTCAGGCTTAATATCAAGAACTTTCTGGAAAATGCCTTTGACTCGATCTTCAAGACT
This sequence comes from uncultured Planctomycetales bacterium, assembly GCA_964620805.1. Lineage (GTDB taxonomy): Bacteria > Omnitrophota > Gorgyraeia > Zapsychrales > JAHFFX01 > CAZUJQ01. The sequence goes on from CAZUJQ010000035.1 coordinate 13,811, forward strand.
CACACCGACTGCCATTCTCTCCTCCTCCTTTTTTCATTCACTTATCCTACAGGATTTTCTAAGACCAGCGCACAATTGATCCCTCCTCGGCCGCGCGAAATGACCAAGGCATACTTGATTTCCTTCGTCTGTGCCTTATTGGGGCAATAATCCAGATCGCACTCCGGATCGGGTTCTAAGTAATTGATCGTGGGGGGAACGGTGTTATTTTCCATGGCCAAAACCGTCGTGATGACATCCATAACGCCCGAGGCGCCCAGCAGATTGCCGAACATGGATTTGGGTGCGGAAACGGGAATCTTCTTGGCACGGCTATTAAAAACGGCTTTGATGCCCCGCGTCTCGCTGAGATCGCCCAAAACGGTTCCTGCCCCATCGGCGCAGATATAATCGATTTGAGACGGCTCAAGTGCGGCATCATCCAAAGCCATTTTGATCGCCCGGCTCAACTCGCGTCCATCACCAGCGGGCTGAATCCGGTCCACGCCATCGGTCGTTGTTCCATATCCAACAATATGGGCGTAGACGTGCCCATTTCTTTCTTGCGCCCTTTCAGTCGATTCTAAAATAATAACACCCGAGCCCTCAGCGATCGCAAATCCATCGCGGGTTTTATCAAAGGGCCGGTACGCGGTTTGTGGGTAATCGTTTCTCTTCGTCAACATGCCGCAGGTGTTGCAGCATAAAAGGGCATACGGGGTGACCGGGGCCTCCATCCCGCCGGCCAAAATGAAATCATTCTTGCCGCGCAAAAGGGTTTTGGCGGCGTACGCTATGGCCATGAGGGAACTCGCGCGGTCCGCCACAACGGTTTTGCTGTAGCCTTTTAAGCCGTATTGAATCGAAATCTGGCCCTGTGGAGCGGCCGGAAACCACGCGGAGGCGAGAAAAGGACTGACCCCCTCTCTTCCTTCAAGATATAAATCCCTCAGTTCTGTTTCTCCGTAGAGCCAGCCGCCGATCGCGTTGCCCATAAAAATTCCCCCACGCTTCAAATTCTCTTTGGCTAAATCCAGCTGGGCATCTTCAATCGCCATCTCCGAGGCGACGAGCGCCATATGCGAGAAAACATCGATCTTCTTTAAGAGCCGCGAAGAGACATTGCTATAGCCATCCAGCTCGTGCACCTGGCCGGCGATATGTGAAGGATAACGTGAGGCATCGAAGCGTTCGATCCGGTCGATCATGGACCGCCCGGCCTTGATGTTCGCCCAGAACGAGCGCTTGTCCAGCCCGCTGGGACTAACGATGCCTAAACCGGTGACGGCGATTTTGTCCATGATTGTCTCTTTTTAAACTTCCTTGACTTCTAACTTAATACCCTTAATAGCAGGGACATCCAGATTTCTGGAAATCCGGAAAAGGATCCACTCCTCCAAAACCTCTTCCAATGCATCCCGACAGTCTTCCAGTGTATCTCCTGTAGCATATACCCCTTTACAACCGGGAATCTCGCCATAATACTTCTTATCATCTTCTAGGAATTCATAATGGGCCTTATGCATGGCGGTTGTTATGTATTTCATCAGCATCTTCCATCACCGTCCTTTTTTGTTTTTCTTTTCATCCTCTAACAAGGATGGCCGTAATCATCGAAAGCACACAACACACCAGACTCCAGATTCGGAACAAAGGAATAGTCTTAGGGGTGATCCGAATATCCGCTTCAAATCCCTTTTTGCTTAAAAGCCATTGGTAAAAGCGGCGGTCCCATTCAACACCTTGCTGTGGCTTCCAGGCTAAAAATAAAAAGAATAATCCGCATGAAAAGAAAAAAATCTTTACGATAAGAATTCCCGGAGCCATCAATCATACCTCCGCAACACCATCGCCGAATGGATCCCGGAGAACCCCGAGCTCGTCTTCAAAAGCGTGTTGATCTTTTTCTGCCGCGCTTCGTTGGGGATATAATCCAGATCGCATTGAGGATCCGGGGTTTCCTGATTAATCGTCGGTGGTAAAATGCCCCGTTCAAAGATCAGAGAGCTTAAGGCGATCTCAATCCCATTGGCCCCGGCCAAGGGATGCCCAATCATCGATTTGACCGAGCTGATGGGAATCTTATAAGCGTAGTCTCCGAGCGCCATTTTGTAGGCGCTGGTCTCGAAGATATCGTTCTGGCGGGTGGAAGAACCATGCGCATTGACATAATCCAGATCCGAGGGTTTGATTCCCGCATCTTCGAGGGCCACGATGATGCATTCGCTCATGGCATCGCCCTCCGGGGGAAGATCCGTCATATGAAAGGCATTGCAGGTTGTGCCGAACCCGATCACTTCGCAGTAAATCCGTGCGCCGCGCCTTTGGGCGTGCTCCAATTCCTCCAGGATGAGAAGTCCGCTTCCTTCCGATATGACAAAGCCATTCCTATGGAGATCAAAAGGCCGGGAGGCTTTGTGCGGCTCATCATTATGAACAGAGAGCACGTTGACCGTATCAAAGGCGCCAAAGGTAATGGGGGTGATCGGCGCCTCGCTGGCGCCGGTGATCATGATGTCCACCTCATCATCCGCAATCGCCTCAAAGGAAAACCCTACGGAATCCGTTCCGGCCGTGCAGCCGGTGGATATCGTATTGCAAATCCCTTTCAAACCGTATTTGGCCGCGATCTCGCTGGAAGGCGTATTGAACATCGAGGCGTCATACAAATCCGGCCGGACAATCGTGGGGTCAATGGGCTTTTTGCCGCTGTCGGTAACCAACGCGAATTCTTCTTCCATATATTTTGTTCCGCAAATCGCATTGGCTAGGGAGACCCCCATGCGTTCTTTGTCCACTTTGCTCAAATCCAAGGCCGAGTCCGTCAAGGCCATTCTCATCGCCACCATGGCAAACTGGACATAGCGATCCATCCGCAAGGCCTCTTCCCAGGTTAAGCCCAATTTGAGCGGATCAAAATCCCGGACCTGGGCAGCGATCTTGGTGTTGAACAAAGACACATCAAACTCGGTGACCCGTTTAACCGCAGAGACCCCATGGATCATGCTCTGCCAGCAGGATTCCTTACCGATGCCGTTGGGGGAAATGATGCCCACCCCCGTTACCACCACTCGTCTTTTACGCATTGGAATTTGTTTATTTTTCCAGAGCATTGATCAAATCAAATTCCCTCTTCACCTCATCAATTTTTAAAAATTTTCCGGAATGCTCCACCTGATGGACCAGATCAACAACCTTGCTATTTAAAGGCGCCGTCGTCCCCGTGTGCTTGGCCAGTTGCACGACCTCTCCATTGATATAATCAATTTCACTAGCCTTCTGGCGCATGATGCTCTGCAGGATGGAACCGTATAAAGGCTCTTTGCTTAACTTCGTTAGCGTCTGATTCATGATTCCAGCCGCCTGATCCACCGGCATCAATGCCAGGCCTAAAATCCTTTCAACGGGAAATTGCGGTAACGACACGAGAGGGATGTTTGCCTTCTGGACAATCGAGACACCTTCTTTGAGAAGCAACACGCTCAGCCGACAAAAATCCAAGTCGCTAAAAGTTTCCTGCATGGGCTTGCCGATCAACGCCGGCAGGCAATTATTAAAATTGACAAAGAGCTTCAACCATTTCATGCCCATGATGTCATCGGAAATGACTACAGAAAAAGCCCTACCCAGAACGTTTTTGACTTCCTCTAAAACAGCGTCCCGTGATCCGTCAGATCGTCCCATGATCCAGTCGCCTTCAAAGTTCAACACAACCTCACCGGCCTTTGTGTAGGTCGCGCCGAACATCACGATACTGGTTATCATCTGGTGTCTTTCACAGTAAGTTCCTGCAATCCTATCCGCCTGCACGCCGTTTTGCGTTGTCATCACCAGGGTCTTGGGGTTGATGAAAGGCCGATTCTCCGCCAAGGCCTCTTTGAGGTCTTGGGTCTTGACGGTCAGAATCACCAAATCGCAGGGTTGATCCAACGTCTGTGCGATTTTTATTCGCAGTACCTCTTCCCCTCTAACGCCTTTGATCCTCAGGCCAATCTTCTGAATGGTTTCGACTTGGGGCCTCCGGCCTACCAAAAGCACATCCTTTCCGGCCTTGACCAGATAACCCGCGACAACGCCTCCGATAGCGCCGGCGCCGATAACCGCAATCTTCATGGGGATGGACCTCTCTTCCAATATCCGATTATTCGAAAACCTTTAACGGCGTTCGTCCGCCTTCGCTCAATGGCTTCGTTCCACTTTGCGTTGAGCTTCGGCGGATTCCGTCCCTATTGCTTCGCTTTGCGAAGCAAAGCGGTAGGGACTCCATACCCCTTATAATCGAATCCCACCTCATCCAAGAGTCTTACCATGAGGCTATAAAAGGCCAACGGGACTTCCGAGAAAAAGGCTTGAACAATGTCGGATTCCACGACCACGGTCCCGCCGCGCAGCTCGGCATTGAGTTGGGCCTTCTTATGGACCACCTGTTGTGCAATCTTGCGGTGAAAAAGCGGAATGCGCTCGATCATCGTGTTGAACTTCTTTAAGGCCTCTTTTTCCCATTCCATAGGATTTGGGTAACTCTTTAGCGGCTCTCCGCCGCTTACATCCTGGAGTTTCTTTCAAACTTCGAGATGTTGTTCATAAAATCCTTGACGCAGAGCTTGACCTTGATATCGTAATCGCTCTCTATAATGCGGTGGATCCGCTCGGGCTTGGAATAATATTCCCGCATACACCAAGCGCCCAGCCGCCCCACATCCTGAATCGACAAATGATCCGTTGGGATAACCGGATGCTGGAAATCCCAGTCCTTGAGATTGATCCTGTCCGGATCAAACCATCCTTTTTGAATCCCGTAACGCCAATCCGGAGAATTGGGAACCGGTGTGAGGTAATCCAGCGCGAAGACGTCCGGATCGATCTCATCGGCGGTCTCGAGGCGCTTCTTGATCTTTTCTTCGGTATCCTCTCTTAAGCCGATTAATACCGTGCCAACGGTGCCGATGCTCTGCTTGCGCAAAATATTGATCGTCTTTTTGATCTGATCGATGGTGACGCCTTTGCCGGTTTTGGCCAACGTCATGTCGTCTTCCACCTCGACACCCGTCAAGGCCATAAATAAACCGGCCCGCCGCATCAAAGGCAACAGGTTCTGCTGGGCGATCCACTGATCGGCCCGGCCCAGGCAGACCCATTCGATTTTATTGCCTCGCCTGATCTTCTCCTCACAGAATTCGATCATGGCTTTGGTGTCGCTGTTAAAGGCATCATCCTGCATCACCACGGTTGTGATCCCGTATTCTTTCTCCAAAAGATCCAGCTCATCCACGATCCGCCTGCCGCTTAGGCCCCGCCAGGAGGTGAAATCCTTGGTGGCGGAACGACTGTCATACAGCGCCCATTCGTAGCAGAAATGGCATTTCCCCGGGCAGCCGCGGGAGGTCATCATCTCGGCAAAAGGTTTCCAATACGTATGACCAACATACGTCGTCATGGGAAATAAATCATAGGCCGGCATGGGAAGAATATTCAAATCCGGAATCAGGGACCGGTGAGGCCCGATGACAATGGTCCCGTCTTTGCGGGAGACCAGGCCCGGGATATCCCGCTCATCCCTGGATAGGCTCTTCGGATTATTGATCAAATCCTCCAGGGTGAGCTCGCCTTCGCCGATCAGGATGTAATCGATCCAGGGATTGAGCCGCATCTGCCGCTCATAATCCGCAGAATACCACAGCCCGCTCGCCACGGTGATGATCTGCGGCATCTTTTCTTTGATCATCCGCATGGCCTCGTTGAAATACCAGATGACCGCGGCCCCGCAGGTGGAAAAAAGCTGATCCCCTAAGAAAACCATGTCAGGACGGCTTTCCTTGATTTTGTTCATCATGGCATTCCAATCATAATCCAAGGCCCGGCAATCGAGCGCCTCTACGGCGGCAACGCCCTTGGAGCGGATATACGCCGCCACCTGGGCGTGCATCTGATTGGCCGCCTTGTGCAGACCATGCGAATCCCAAGCTTTGAGGGGGGGGGTGAGAAATAAGATTTTCATAGAGAAATCCTCCTTTTTTATAGAGTAGCGAGTTTTTCAACCTCGAATTTAAAGAATTCCTTTATGACCTTCCAACTTTGCGACTTAAACATTTTGGGCATATCGTCTTTCTCTGCATCATCGAAATACAATAAACTTTATTACTATTCAGGTACCTTGGCTCGTCGATAAGAAATTTTAGCCTAAAATTTACTCAAATAAGCTCTCGTCGAGAGTCAATTTCCATTAAGATCACCTGCAATCTGGTTCTCGACGGATATGGGTACCTGAGTAGTTACCTTGAGTTTGGCAAATTTTTGAAAATATTGTCGTAAGAAGAAAGGCTTTCGAC
>CAZUJQ010000036.1:0-19724 GCA_964620805.1 uncultured Planctomycetales bacterium
CCACGGTCGAAATCCTCCCGCCTCGTGAATTCTTGAAGCGAATGGGATCAAGACGGATATAAGATCCCGCCGCAACGAACACACCTCTCCCCCCCCTCGATCCAACCAGCCATAAACCGCTCTGGTTCCCTAGCCCTATACCCAAAAGGGACAGGGCTGGCCCGCCAATTATCCAGAAAGCTCCGACGCTCGTTTCTCTCGGTCGGAGTCTTCCGACGCCCGAAAAGATCTGGGTCGGAACGCCGACCCTTAGAGGCGTCGGCGCCGATCGAAGCATCGGGACCAGGGCGGGCGCGACAACCGCTATCAAAATCATCACAACCGCCTCCATCCCCGCTAAGAGGCCGAGCTGTTCCAGCCCCTCCGGCCCAGGGGCCTTGACGGCTTCGCCGATTTTGAATCGGTGGGCCGTCAAGGCCCCTTCGGCAGATCCCCTCACGGATTCCCTCATGATTCCGCCATCGCTGCTAATTGTCGCCACAGCACGGCCCACGCGGAGTTCTGACCGCATGCCCCATGAGCCGGCGGACAAGCCTAACCTCTTCTCCATTAAGCTCCTGCCACTGTCCATTAAGGCCACTGCGGGCGTAGATCCGTCCTCCTTGGATGGCGAGGAGGAGCTTGAGATGTCCCGTGTCCGGGTCCAGCGCCGAACAGAAAACACACCGACAGCGGAGGCTGTTGCCGGCCAAATGACTAACTGTGCTACTTGAATTGTAAGTAACCATACGACACCTCCTTTAGAGAATAATGCTGCAAGAATCACGAAACTCGAGACTAGAACGCCAAGAACTAAAAACAAAGGACCGATGGTAGGCACAGTGAAAACGGTGGTAATAAACGGCGGCGGCAGAAGGCTGAGGGCTGCCAACGCAAAGGATATTCGGTGCGGGAATGGCCAGGGTTTGAATTCAGCAGAATTCTGCTGAATTTGAATTCCGCCTTGCGACGGGCCGTTTACCGTAATGGTAGACGGCGGGGGTGGGCCGTTCGGCGGATTGGAAACAACCATCCCGCCGATAGGCTTTTCTTTATCAGCGGGAGCAAAAAGATGCTTTTGCGGCTGACGGATTCTCCGGCTGGCCATAACCAACACGATCCCGGCCGCGAGGACGAGGATTACCACAACCACCAGGGCAGTGAAGGCCTGCTGGCGCAAAATAATCTCCATGCGCTCAAACTGGGCCCGATGATCAGCGCGCTGACCTTCAAAGGGAAACCACCAAGCCGTTGACCCGGAATGAACGGAAATCTGCTGCATACGGTTCAACTCCCTGCGGCTCACAGGATATCGGTCGCTCAAGAACTCCTCGATCGGGATCTCAACCACCCCATTCGCAGGGATCGTATATTCTCTTAGATTTAATCCAACCGGCTGATCGGCCTGGAAGACGTCTACAAGCAGCCGGACACGGACCCGGATGCCCCGCTGATTCCTCGGGAAGATGATCCGCAAGGCCTTGGCCCGCGAAAGATCAAATGGCCCATCTGCCCATACCGAATACGCCCGGCCGTCGCTCCATTGTCCGCTGATCCCACGCGCCAGGATGCGTATTTCTTCTTTCGGCTGTTCTTCTTTTTCCTGCGGTTGTTCGGTCTTCCGTTGCGGCTCTTTCTTTAAGGTTGGGGGCTGCACCCCTAACTGTTTATTAATGGCGCTGTACCCCTCTGATAGGGCGTGAAACGCCGGCTTCGGAGCAAAATTCCGCGTCTCATCAAAGAGGGCCAGGCCCGACTCCGAGGGATGGATCTCCCGATCCTTCCAAGATTCAGGGAAATATTCATGCCAAATCATTCCAACAAGGATTTTGGGATAGGCACTTGCTGATCCTGCGATAAATTTGATGGCAGCCGCCGTGATGTTTTTGGCAAATTCACTCTGGCCGGCCAATCCCAACCGGCCAGAGGAGGATTCGCCAAACTCGCCCAGCAATAAGGCCTTCTTCAAGGAAGCCACGAGGGCTGCCTGATCCAAAAGGAATCTTTCCAATGCGCCTGCACTCATCACCCGCGATGCAGGGCGCCCTTCTCCCCAGTTCGGATAAACGTTGAGCGCCAGGCCGTCATAATTCGTCAAGTTAGCCTTTAAGAGTCCGATTTGAGCATGCCCACCAAATAACTGGCCGTGCCCTAAAAAGACCGGGTGGGCCGGATCAATCCCTTTATAGATTCCTGCCAACTCATTCATCAATTGATAATATTGACCCGCACTTAGCCGAACAGTATCCCAGGGCCGGCCCCCAAATTGAACAGGACTGGCCCCCCTGACGTAATAATCATTCTCATTGCTCAGTTGTACCCCTGCAACCGCAGGGCCTAATCCTTTGACCCCCTTGCTCCATTCTTCGATCAAGCTCCTTAATCTCCTTAAATTCGCGGTGGTCGGATTGGCCAATAAGAACTCTCCCTCGGGGTTGGCATACAGCCCGGCAAAATGAAGGAGATACGTTCTGATGCTGTGATCTTTGTATAAATCCCGGATAAACTCTCCCAGGCGATGTTCATCGTCCCTGGTGAGATTGTTCGGTGGTAGATAGAGTTTTATGACATTGTGGCCATTGGCGGATAACAAGGATGCGACCTGCAGGACCGGCTGAACAACGGGGAGGTAATTTCTATGGAAGGCCGTGATGTGACTAAACCCGGTATACTGCACCGCCCCGCCTAAGAGAGAGATGACCTGGGGCTGGCCCTTCGCGTCAAAATAAACAGGGAGCAATCCCTGGGCCGTTGAAATGATGCGGATCGTCTGAGGCGATCCTTTCGGGAGATTTTGCCAAGGGGTCGCGGCGTTGGCCTCGTTGGCCTGATCCCAAGATAGCTTAAGCGCTACAGCGCCGCCTGCAAGTTCTTTCAAGAATTGCCGCCGATTTATACGATGCTGATCCCCTGACAGGCCTTGATCAATCCTCCCTTCCCTTTTGTGAACATCAATCAGGAGGCCTGACACAACCAACAGCAGAAATAAGACTGTCAGATCAAAGGTATAGCTGGGAAGCTCCTCTGTATCACCCTCAACCCTGGGCAATAAGACCTCTCTGATAGATTTACCCGGCTCAATGGATTTGATATACCCTGCGACCTGCTGTCTGAACTCCTGATCCGCAAACTGCTCTGCGCGTTCATACACAATCACCATGCCATTTTTGTTTGGATTCATAAAGCTGCGCAATTGCAAAGATTGCGCATTGAGAATTTCAAAATCGTCTTTCCCCAATTGGCCGGTCGCAACCATCATATCCTCATAGCTGTTATCCGCAGAGGGGATCATGACCGCGTACATGATATTTTGATCTCTGGCTCTAAAATTGTTAGCTGTCATCACTCCCCAGGGCGCGCGATAGTTGTTATAGTCGGAAAGAAGCCGGTAGTAGTCTAAAATCCTTTGATCGGAGAGGGGCTGCGGGGCAGGTAAAAGAGACGGGGCGTTACCCGTTTTGATGGCGAGCAGTAGGGATCTGATGTCCGTAACAAACTCATCCACCGCCTTTTGGGCGCTCTCGATTTTCGTCGCCTGATCTGTCCGGAAGTCTTTGTTGTAGATATAAGAATAATCCCAGATTTTTCCTTCTATCTCCTTCAACAGGGCATAAACCTCGCCATTCGATTTCCGGTCATCCACAAGCCAAAAGTACGGCATCTGGAATGGGGAATAAGTTTCTAACTCCGTCATAAATATAAACAAATTGAGCATTTTAAAGAAATTATCTTTGACGTAGTAAGGTTCCTTGAGCTCTGCATCCCAGCCATGGTCAAGCACGACCGGCGCTAGATCTCTTTGCCTCAACATGACATTGCTGGAGTGAATATCTTTGTGGATCATCCCCAGACGGTAAAAGGCCTTGGCCACCTCCGCGACCTCCGCAATTTTCTCTAGCAAGGGGATGGCCTTCTTTCTTAAATCATACGATCCGTCGGGCAGCTCGGGGGAGATGGTAAACTTGAAGTGGTCGCGGAAGGTTTTGCCATACACAAAAGGCATGACTAAATACCATCCCTCCTGCTCAGGGCCTATAGGCCGGTAGGCATCTCCTACGACGATTTGATCAAGGATGCGGTCTTCGGGATTTGTTTTCTTCCTTTCCATAATCCGTTGTTTCAAAAGCCGGTTGATTTCGGCTTCAACTTCGTCGGTGCGTTTGACAGCCACTTCCCGGCCCGTGGCGTTATCGATTCCCAGGAACACATAGTCCTGAGCACCCAGATAATGGACAAACTGGATGTGTCTTTTTTTGCCTTCCGTATCGAACAGGGAAAGGATATCCCCGATGACAAAGGCGGGTTTGATCACGATGTCTTGACCGAGCTTCTCAATAAAGAACGCCCCCTGCGAGGTCACCAAATAATATGCCCGCATCCAATCCAAGGGTTTGTGCAGGATCCTCAACTCCTTTAACGTTCCCAGGTGGGCCGCTTCAACCTGCCTCATGACCTCCGCAGAAAGATGACGTTCCGGGACCCATTCGTTCACCCGGCGGACCCCGACATTAAGGACAAACAACAGGCTCATGGCCACCGCCGCATAAATTGACCATATCTTTCTTTTTTCTCTGGATGTCCTTGATGGCCACGATCTCTTCATGAGGAATATGCTGCTCACCAGGACCCCGCTTAAGACGATCAAGTGAATGGGCGTCAACGGATAGAAGGTGAAAATATACGGCATCATCAGGTTAAAGGCCATCGCAAACCCGAAGGCGAAAAATGCCCCCAAAACGACAAACGGGAAGAGTCTGGAAACGTCCCAATGCCGTAAGATGTGATTGCGCAAATAATGGTTAATGAAGAAAACCGCTCCATAGAATATGACCAACCCCAAATACAGGTATCCCTTCATCCCCCACATACTGGCATGGCTGAATAAATGGTAAAAATAAAATTGCGTACTGCCGATCACAAGCAAAGCCGCCGTCAACGTCCCGGCAAGAAGCCCCCAGAAACTCAACATCGTATCGCTGATCCGCACATGGGGCTGCGTCAATAAATACTTGTGCAACACCTTTTGTCCAACCAGGCTCAAGGCCGATCCCATCAACAGCATCATGCCGCCGATGCTGTCCATTTGGTGTGTCATCATCGTGGTCCAGAAGACGATATAACTGGCAAACATCATGACAATTCCGATATTCGCCATCCGACCGTTCTGTTCCTTAAAGACGGCCTTCCCGATGAGCGTCATCAGAAATGGATACGCCAGATAAAGGAGGCTTTGGGTAAATACGGAGGTCGTATTCAAGGCCGCGAAATACAGCAGCGGTGAGATCACCTGTCCAAGAATAATGACGGCCAGGTAAATCGCCTGATAACGGCGTGCCGGCAGGATGGAGGGGGGGAGTTCCCTTTTCAGCCACTTCATAGCCGTATAAACGGCTGAGGTGCTGAAGGCGGCAAAATAGATGAGGAAGAACGCGGCAAATTCGCCGAAGACCTCAGCGATAAACTTATTGTTCACTTGAAGGAATCCGGCCAGGACGCTGATCACGACCGGAGCTGCGATCACAGCATACCAGCCCCATCCCGACGGACTGCGGATGTGACGCGCGAGCCAGATCAGCAGCATGACAGAACCTACCACGGCTGCTATCCACCATACCCAGCCCGGGATAGAGCGCAAAATACCCTTCTCCTCTTGGCTTGGGAGCAGGCTCTTCAGCCGCTCAATCACTGTTTGTAAGGCAGGGGCCTTGGGCTGGCTCCTGACAATCTCTTCCAAGAATACGAGCAACTCATGCAACTCCTGTGTGGTGAGAGGACTGATGCTTAGAATTCTGGTCGGTTCTTCTCGTACCGTTACTAAACGCATTTGTCCCTCGAGATCTAGATACCCTTCGAGGTCCACATACACGAAGCGTTGTCGGCCACCGAAAAAGAGCAAGACCGGCTGAACCTCATATGGTGGACGAACCAGAAGACGGATCGGACCGATGTCAAGGCGCGTCAGACCAAACATATCTCTGGATGGGGAAACCAAGACCTGCCTACCGTCAACGAGAAAGATGAGGTCTTGGATGGATAAGTTTGCGAGGATAACGGCTTTCTCTGCGTTATTCACGCGTCTTGCCCCGCTGATGGCCAATAAATCCAATTCCTCTTCGAGTTGGCTGCGCGCCTGTGCTGGTTGCATCCGAAGCCCACGATAGACAATCCGAGCCTCATCATATAATGGATATTGTCCCTTAACGAGGTCCTCCACCATGCCGACCCCGCGCCACAGGGTTGAGTGGAGATCGCGAAAACTCCATGAATAACTAAACAAAAGCAATTCACGTTCCAGCTCTTTCCTGCTTTTCTCACCAGCCATCTTGGCTATGTCCACAGCCGCCTTAGTTATGTCTACGAGGAACATCGCAACATTGTACTCAAGCGGAGAAGATGTCCGAACCGGTACAACGATCTGCAGAGTCTGTTCATGCAGCTCAATCTCACTGGCCTTGGGGTTCGCAATCTGTAAGAGCCCATACGTGAGCCAATAGGCCACAAACCATACCTGTTTGCGTTCGATCCGGTCGCCGAGCTCATCGGCGTTCAGCAACACAACCCCCAACTTCTTCTCAACTCCAACAGGCGCTCGGAGCTGGTTAACAACCGGGAGCCGATCTGTGATGACAAGACGTTTTAAATGAGCCCCGATCAAGTCCTGTAACCTTTCTCCAATCTGGGGGTGACGAAGCAACGATCGCAGGACATTAAGCACCACAACTCGAAGCGCGGCGGTTTGTTGGTATCCCTCAAGATACTGTTCATAAGAAGCGGTTTCGCCAAACACCTCTTGGCCTTTCTGACTCAAGGCGTCAAACTGTTCTCTACTCAAAGGAGCCAGAATGGCCTCTATCTCACGATTAGACATCCCCCGGAGATCTTGCCCTAGCTGTTTCAGCAGGGTTGGTGCACCGCACCCGCCCAAAAAGGGGAGGGCGACGATGGATATCTCTGTAGATCTTCGGAGGAATCCCCGGCGGGTCATACGGGAAGAGGTCATTCGACTTTCGTCCGGCGGGCCGTTCGTGGGATGGACGCGAAGAATTCCAGCCACGACCAGCGCGCCCAGGGCCAAGATCGTCGCTGTCGCCGACGAGACTAATCCCTGCATGACAAACATTGCCACAACGGCCAGCGCCAATCCCACCGCCACCCCGCCCAACCCGAAGCTGTGGGTGGATGGGCCGGGTTGAGTTTCCCTGGAGGTGTCGCTAGAGGAGCCGGAACGCTGCGTCCCGGAATCCACCGATGGGCCACTGCCGATCCCGGGATTTTCTTGAAAGCCCGACTCACTCTTTTTGCGTTTGGCCTTCTCCTGTTTGTAAAGACGCTGATAGCGCCACGCCATCATCAACCCAAAGATCCCTAGGAGGATCAAGACCGCTGCCACGGCCAGCCAGACGGACGGCAGGCCTTGTGCCCGCATTTCTTGCTGAAGCGAGTCGGTCCTGCTGAGGTTGTTGACTCCCGAGTTTAAAATTGAGAAGCCTTCCTGGTCTTCAATCACCCGGGCCTTCCGCAGGTCTGTTTGGATTGTCTTAAGAGCCCGGTGAATCCGGCTTCTTACGGTGCCGATGTTCACTCCCAACTCTTGAGCGATTTTCTCATAAGAATATCCTTCAAGCCGCAGGTCCAGACTCCTCTTAAACCCATCGGGAAGTTCCCGGATGGCCTGTTGGATATACCGCTGAATTTCCTTCCTTACAACCTGTTCTTCTGGAAACGGAACGCGGTGAGAATCATTCTGATCCTGCTGGAGAGCCCCCTGTCGGTTCATCGTCGCCTCCTGACGCCATGCCATTTTGACTATATTTCGGAGAATCTTAATGATCCAGGTTTCCGGCCGGGAACGGCCAGCAAATTCCTTCTGATGCTCCCAAACAATTTTAAATGTCTCCTGGGCTACATCCATACTATCAAGACGATGGGGTCCCACATTCCATTGTTGCAGGAAATACCCAGCATAATCGCGCAGTTGTGATAAAAGAACTGTTATGCTCTCTTCATCATGGAGCATCTCTTGCAGCCTTGTTTGGTTGGCTTTTCTTTCTTCAGAAATTTCTTCCAGCCTTTGGCTTCCCCGCGCCAGCGCCGCGAGCAACGGTACCAACAGAAACGCCAGCAAAGTATCAAGAAGGGTTACGGCCAGATCGACTCCATACTGGCCGGCTACGAAGACTGCGACTATACTTAATACAACGGCCGCCACGAAGACCATTGCAGTGGTCCTCCTCCCCCATGCCCTGTACCATGACAATACAAGACAAGCCACCAGCGGAGCGTGGCCGGGGAATTCGTGGCGGCCGGATTTTTCCGTTAAAATGATTAAAAAGACCATCACCATCAACCCAACCAATACCAAAAATCCTGGGACCAAGAGATTCATGCGCTGGGGATTCGATGGCCCGGGGACTGGCGGCGCACTTTTAAGCTCGGTGGGCAAAAGGGTTCTTCCCAGGCGCTCTTCCTGCTGGATGAGCCATTCGATCACGAGTCGCTCAAAGTCCGCACGGGTGAATTGTGCGCCAGGGCGCTCCAGCAGCAAAGCCACACGCTGGAAGAGCCACTGGACTTCCGCCATCAGCCCCGCATCGCTGGCCAGCGGCTCCAGGATTTCCGTGGCCTGCCGGGACCTCTCCAGCGTGCCGGGGAAGCGCTGCGCAAAATACGGTGTATCCCCAAGCGCGCTATGGATGGGATTGAGCAACAGCCAGTGCGCCTCATGCGATAACACAACCTTTTGGGCCCGGGCCCACGCTATCCTGTTCAAGGGTGACAAAGCCTCATGGGGCTCTGCGAAGATGATAAAGTCGGCTTCAGGATACCGGCGCTTCAAATCCTCCAGTTGCCGGGCCATACCCTCTGCGCGCAGGCGCCAGGCCTCGATCATTTTCGGGACGGCCCAAACATTGAGCACATTCAGGCTCAAAACAGGAGTACCGCGGCCGAAGTGAAAAGACGCGGTGTCGAGATGAGCCATGTAGACGCGATAGGCCTGATAGGTCTCATAGGAGAGTCGTTCCACAATCACCTCGATTGAGTGTGCGGCAAGATACCGGTACAACGGCAGACTCTCGATGGGACGCCGCGACGGCACCGTCCCGGCCTTCGTCTTATCCAAGAGAGTCTGCTCCTGTTCCAGCAGCCGGGTCAACGCCTCCCGGCTTAATACAGGATCCTCGGAACGGTAAGAAGGAAGATGTACAAGTTTGTTGATGAGATCCCGCCGTGTGCGGGTATCGGGCTCCTGGATGAGCGCGATCACTGTGTCGGCGTCAATCAAAGTCCAATGCATTTCTTCCTGTTGCGCGGCCTGGGCCTCATCAAGGACATGAACCGTGAAATATCCTGTCAATCGCTCATTTACTTCCTGGGCGGCCTGGAGGATCTGCTCGCGCGTCAACGGCTGCCGGCCCGTCTGCAGGCGGCTAGGAGTAACCGTGATGCCCTGATCGGCCAGCCGAGCGTAAGCGGTGAGGAACGCGACGTGCTGCTCGCCTAAGCCAAGCGGGACAGCATTACGCACGAGCCGTGGGATGGCAAGCGTACCACCGCCCTGCTGTCTTAATTGCGCCAGCAGGCCGCGGCGCAGCCGAATCAACTCTCCATCGAGCTCCTGGATCCGCTGCTGCCGGAAGTCTTGCAGTCCAACATCCACCTCTCGATCCGGATGACGATACCATTCAATCATTTGAACGATGAGGCCGATGGCACGGGGAAAATTACCTTGTCTCTCGAACATCTCAAGTTCTGCAAGGAATAAATCTTCCCTATATCCCGTAATTCTTGTTGCTGCTGGCGCAGTCGTCTCAACAACCGGCGGGGTCTCTTCAGGGAGCGGAATTGACGCAACCGTAGAGACGGCGTCTAACGCCTCAGCAACGGAGCGGATCATACCGCGCAAGGCATTGGCGTGGTCCTGGCGCTGGAAGCCCACCTGAGAGAACGCCTCCCCCTCCAACGTCCGCAGCCACTGCACATATCTGATGGCCTGCTCCTGCAAGGTCAGTGCGCCAGACAGGGATTGATCTTCCATCGCCTGCCTGGCTTCTTCCAAGTGATTGGAAAGGTCAGCGAGCCGATACGCCAGAGGACCGACATCAAGCGCCATTTCAACACGGTGGATATCGATCAACACATGGGCCAGGGTCACGACCAAGCGCGCCTGGGGCTCCTCTCGTTGCGCTGAGTCCTCCCTGTGACGAACCAATTCCCGGAGTCTGCGCTCCGGCCAGCTAAGCAACTGCGAAAGCCGCTCAGGGAGCGGTCGAGGCGCTCCTCGTCCCTCACCCTGCGCCAGCGCCAGGACGAGGAGCGGTGCCAACATGGCCAGCAGCTCCATCCACCCGCCCCCGAGCGTGAACAGGGCCTGGGAGCCTTGTCCCTCCGGACCGCTAGTTCTTTGCTGCAGTTCCCTTGCCGGTATCCCCCTTAACATCGCATCGAGGACCTTGGGGTCAATCCGATACTTATTTCTACGACCTCCTTGATAAAAGCCCAACAACTCAATAAATGGAATGGAACCGGCACTCCAATTACCACCGACCAGAATATGCAAGTCATCCCTGAGGTCCTGATGCAAACTCCTTATGCCGTACCCACCTCGCCAACTTCTGTTTAAGGGGTTTCCACGATCAGGCCTTTCCTTATTTTCATAAGGCGATCCTTGGGATCCCCTTTCCAGACCGTGGACTACGGCAAATGGTAATCTAAGATAAATAATCTCCGCCATCCCCCCGGCTCTCATTTTATGATACTCAAAGAGAATGTTTCTTAGATGATGCGATAATTCTCGGTGAGTTCTACCACCCATCTGTCGCACTGTCTCATGATCTTGCCAGAGGCGTTCAATCAAAGACTCCTCTCTTCCAAGAAAGCCAAAATTTGAGTACCGTCCTGGCCTCATACGCCTCTCCAGCTCGGCGATGGGAATACCGTTAATCTCCTTTAGCGATCTGATCTGCTCGGCCTTAAGCTCAAACAAGAGGGTAAATGCGTTATCCAACTGGCTCGTGACGCTCCCCAAAGGACCGTTGAGTTGATCAATAATCCTCTGGCTTACCCGCGGTTGTCTCCACCAGAAATCAAAGATAAGCCGGCGAGCTGCAATCACATGCTCATCCCAAATCTGCCGCACAGGCCTGCCTTGCTGTAATTCCTCAACCGCACGTGTGATCTCAACCAGGGCTGGCTGTAACATCTGCTGCACATGCGAGAAACCTTCTAGTTTTTGAAGCCGGGGCCGTTGAAGAAATCTCTGAGATAATTCGTTGAGGCCGTCACGAGCCTGCTCCAAGTAGATGACTATGGGTTCTCCTCCCGCCATCGCCGCGGCCACCGGCATAACCAAAAGCGCCAGCCCTGTACCAATATGGTACAGGGCCAGCCAACCGTCCAAAAGGGACAGGGCGGGGGCGGCGGCTCCGATCGTTAAAACGGCGAAAGCCGCCGCCCCCGCGCCCAAGGCCAGGATCGTCGCTGTCACCAGCGTGACTAAGCCTTCCATCATGAACGCGGCGACAAGGGCTACAACCATCCCAACGACCATCCACCCGAACCCGAAGCTCTTGGCGGATTGGCCGGGTTGAGTTTCGCCTTCTGGTATCCCGGCACGCTTGGCGGATTGGACTGCCTTGGCGAGCAAGTCCTCATGCGCAAGCTCATATTCTTCTGAAGTAAGCGTGTCCCGCGTGCCTAAAAGCCTAGCCGTCCAACGCGCGTGGTTGGCCCGAAGGAAGGCCTGAAGCCAAGCCTGCTTTAGTCGATCTTCCGCTTCCTGTTTGCGGGCCTGACGCAGGAAGCCGCGCAAGGACCGTCGATTATTCATGCGATCAAACCCACGTATGAAAGCATAGATGTTCTCTGAATTAAGTTTGTAGGCCCCGATACCTGGAGGACTGAACTTCTCTTCCGTCGGACGCATCGGCTCTGCGGAAAGACTCGTTGCTCTCACAAACTCGGTGGCTAGTTGTTGGATCGCCTCCCTTCCCGAGGAAGGCTCCTCTTCACCAGGCCGTCGGATTTCTTCAAGGAGTTCCCACGCCCGCTGTACCAGCTCGGATGTCACTGGGCCTCGAATGCTCGCCACAGCTCCTCCACTCAAATAACCTGCGCGCTGACTTCGGCCCAATGGAACAGTGAGAAAGGCTACGCCATCCTGCCTGACAAACAATCGTTCTAAACCAGTAAGGAAGGTGCGAGGGAATTCGTAGTAAAGATACCACGGGCCTTTCTCACCCTTACGGGCCACCCCCGTGAGAGCGAATGGTTCTGTATATAATTTTCCAGAGTAGTTGGAGACCACCGGATACACCGCAGGAATCGGTAATCCAAACCCAAGCTGCTGGGCGACTCGGCGAGCCAGCTGCAGCGTATCTCCATGTTGATATACGTTCGTCCAACCAATATGGAATAACTCTCCCTTACTAAGGGCATACTGGAGTACAAGGTCCCGTTTCTTCACCTCTGTATCCAAACCCATATCTTCCAAAATCCATCGCTCAATACTCCTGGGATACTGTGATAGAAACAAGGCAGAAATCCGTGGATCGAGGCGGTCAAAACCACTTTGATCCCCTGTAACAAAGATATGTGCTTTTCGCAGGGCTGAAATATTTTCCATCCTTTCGCCCTGGGAGGATTGTTCTTCCGCGAGCGCGGCGATAACGAGGGCCATGGCCATGAGCGCAAAATACAATCCTCCCAACCCGAAGCTGTTGGCGGATGGGCCGGGGGGAGAGCTGTCACTGGAGGTTTCGCCGGGTGGCTGCTGCGGACTATAAAAACTCGCCTCGAGAAAATGGTTAAATCCGGCCCACTGACTTATAAGGTTGAGTCCCAGAAAGTTCTTGAGAACCAATAACCATTTCAACGGCACCCCCATCTGGGCCCGTTTGAGATTAACAAGGAGGATCGCGATCGACCGCTCAGGCTCCTGGGCATCAAACGAACTGGTAACAGCCTCAAGGATGCGAGTCCGTAACGCTAAGTCTTGGTAACGCTCGCCCATAAATCGGGAGGCCACCAGCTCCACAACCGCCTCATAATTGCCGGTCAAGGCCGCCATCACGAATGACTGCATCAACTCCGAGAGGAACTGCCGTTCCTCCTCGTCAAACACAAGAAGGTTTTTAAGATCGAAAACGGCAATGGCTTTGTGTTCTCCCGGGTACCTGAACTGTCCGGGATGAATGTCGGAATGGGCAAGTCCTGCTTCAAAGATTTGATGAGCGGTGTCTTGAACAATGAGGGCGGCGATCTGTCTTTTATCTTCATCCGTAAGCCCGGGCTGAACATCTTCGAAGATCATGTATTCAATAAGATCCACCCCCGCGATAAACTCATTCCAGCGCACATCGTCCGTCTGTGTATCCTGAATTCCAGGGATGAGGAGGCGCCATTCCAGACCGCTAGAGGGTTGGAATTTATCAGAGCTATTGGAACGGTAATCATGCTGATTGGAGAATCGCTGATACTTCTCGATATAGTTCGGATCATTGATTTCCGCCTCGATCCACTCATAGGCATCGTCCAACAGGATGGCGATGAGCTCGACTGTGTCGCGCAGCCCTGGAACATCCTGGCTGCGCTCAATAATGCCCTCCAAAATCCCCCGTATAAACTCCTTCAATTCCCAGGACAGATACGCGGCATTGGGATTTCTGACCCCAACGGCCCAGCGTTTTTGGGACTGATCTGCGACCTCATAGACGGTCACAATCGATCCGCCTCCGATCATGGCCCTGAACTCCAGGATCTGATCGACCAACGCCTTCAGCGCTGGATGACGCCTGGCTTCCCGCTGGATGACCATAAAGGCCTGAAGCCGGGACTGCCCGCGGATCTTATCGAAGACCTTCGCAATCTTCTTTCGATCTTCCGGTGAGAGACGGAAGTAGAGTCCAATGAGTTGAAGGAGTCGAACACCTAAAGCGCCGCTTCGTTCTGCGACCAGAACTCCCAGTTCAATAGGCGTCACGCGTTCGCTCAATACGCGTTTTTTCCCCAGCAGGCCCCGTGCATCAAAACACTGCAGAACGGCATCCTCGAACATTTCTGTCGTCTGCTGCGGAAAATCGACGGCCAGCCGTCCCTCGCTGACTCGACGCAGCCGAGGCACGACCCCGGTGACGAAGGCCTTCAGGCGAAGACGAAGGAGGCTCTGAGCCGGCTGGAACTCTTCACTGGCGATGGATCGCTGCGGATTCTGATCGTCTTTGAATTGGTTCTTTGCCTGGGCCAAATACTCCCCAAGAAGCATCTCAACGATCCCATCCGTAGGATAAGGCTCACGCGGCACCTGCAGGGCCAGTTGAGTAAGTGTGGGGGCTAAGAAGTAAAACAGGTCTTCAGCCGAAGGCACCTCGGCTAGAGTGTCGATGATGATCGTTGCCACGCGCCGGACCTCGGGATCATCCAGGTCTATCTTCAGATACTCCTGCATCAGATAGCTCAACAAAGCCCGCCGCTGGTCTTTGGAACGAAAGACGCCTCCTGTCCCTTCCAAGGCCAGGCCGCGGATGAGAAGATAAACGGCCGGTGGACTAAGCCGAAACAGCGTTGCGTAACCTTCCTCAAAGGCGATTGCCTCTCCGATGTCCGGCAGGCATTCGGCTACCGCCTGCACAGCCCGTTCAAACCGCGGATCCCCCCGCAGTTGTCCGTAAAAAGCTAGCTGCGCGATCCTATCGAGACTCATGCCCAACGTTTCTTTGGGAAGCCCGCCCCACCATTGACGCCCTAGGTATTCTTTCAGCCTCCGATCACTCTGGGCTGTTGAGAACAGGCAAATAAAGAACTGTAATCGCTCAGCGCCGGAAACCACCCGAGGCAAAAGCGAGGTCCCCAGCTCAGCCAGAAGGAGATTTTCCGGAGATTCCTGAAGCGCCTCAACATGGCGCTCCATCCAGCCGCTTAGACGCTCGAGGTGCTCTGAGGTTGTGGCTTTCTCCTCAATCAAGACATCCAATCCGTCCTGGATAAGGATGAACGGCAGGAACTCATACTTTTCCAGATAGAGAAAGGCCTCTTCAAAGCTAGAGCTTAACCGGATCATTTCTCGAAACGCTACCGAGGCAATGCTCATGGCCGGCAGATCCCTGCTCCGGGCAAACAAGGACAAGGCGAGGACCTGTTCAAAATCTGCGGTGGAACCTGGAAAGTCCCGATGCTGCTGCAGGAATGTCCTGATCTTGTGCGAAATAATCATCCAGGCTCGTTGGTAGGCTGTTTGGTCAACGGCCCCGAAGGCTATGGGCCACTGTTGAATCCACCCTGAGGCCATCCTCAAAATCTGCTCGGCATCGGCCTGCCGAAGATCATTGAGTGCCTGACGCTTGAGGTAGCGAAGTCCAGATGTGAGAGACGCTATCTCGCTACGCCCAAAATTCCAGGAGGGCCCAATGCAAAGCGCGTTTTTCTTCTCAACCTGTTCTGCCAGCCACGGCATCAATTCAGCCATGGTTGTGGGATCTAACGCGGTGAAACCCAGATACTCATTGAGCTGATTCAACACTCTCCTCTTTCCAAACCCACCATACAGCGACACAAGCGCTCGCCCCTTAAACTGATCAAGACTAAGAGAGGGACGTCCTTCCTCTCTGACTATAATATCGGCAATTTTATAGACTTGATCAAAAAGACTCATGATCCGCTTTGTCCGGTCGGTTTCCGGTTCCAGGCTTGACCACCAGGACAGAATCTCTTCTTGCAGTTGGCTGGCCTGTAATCTTTGTAAACGCTGCATATTATTTCTGATCCGCTCTCCCAGGTGGGTCAGGACACCTATGCGGCTGCTGAAGTACGGTTCATATCCCCAAAATACCCGACCCTCACTATCCCGGCTCGTTGGATAAGAATAAGCACGGATAAGATATATCTCATAGATTTGATCCGCTCGATCTCCACTGAGCCCAAAGAGGTCATCGAGTATTTCTAGGATGGTCCGCTGGATCTTCTCATGAGACGCCAAGATAGGATTAACGGCTGAGCTTAACGCCATGGAGAACTCTTCGAGAAACTCAGCCAGGACCGGTGCATGGATATGGTCATAGCCATAGCGCTGCCAATGGCTGAAGCCAAGCTCCTTAAAGACGAGCTCTTGAACTTTAGTGACGTCCACAATATGTAAACCAGCGCCATTGAGGATGGCTGAAATCCATGCCGGATTGGGACGGGTGAACGGAATCGGGGCGTGGAAGCTCAAGAGCCCTTCTAATGCTGTTATTGGAGGTAGGCTCGTTCCAAGGGCAGACCGCTTTATGGCGCGGCTCTGAATTTCATAGTCCACCTTCCCTTTCACTCCCAACGCGACAATGAGGGCCGCGAAAGCGTAGGTGTCCCATTCCCGCATAATAAAGCTCGCCTGGCGGCCGAACTGCGTGTCGAAGAGCTGCTGGACCGTCCGGCGCAACCGGCCCAGAGAAGCCCCCACGCTGGCTAGATTGGCTTCGGTCAGATGCCCAAAGGCCTGGCAGAAACTTAAGGAGCTGATCTCAATCAGCTCCGATGGCGTCAGGGGAAGCCCCAGCTTCTCGAAGGCATTGCGGCTCAGGAGATTGTTTATTACGTCGGGTTCAAACAGCGTAACGTCATTAGAGAAGATCTGCCGGGTTTCCCCATGGATCTCCAGCCAGATCGGCAGATCGTCGCCTAGAACGATGCGGACAATCAAGACAGTCAAGGCCGCTTCTTCAGCGTCACTGAGTCCCGGAACATGCCGTTGCACAAATCTGCGGATGCGGGCGGTGAAATCAAACTCAAACGCAGCGTCTTGTTGTCGGAGGCGGGCCAACGTCAGCCAGAATTGACGATGCGTCAGACTCTCCCAAACCACTCCCTCGGAGATCATGGATGGAACGCCGCCCTCCAAGAGCCCTTGCCAGTCGACCGGATGAGTCTCACGGGAAATATTGCTGAAATCGATGAGGCGAAGAAGCAGCCTAAGGTTCTGCTCGCGGGAAGCCACCGAGCCATGGGTCACGTCAAAGTCATGGAGCTCGGATTCAAGGGGCTTCTGGGCTGGGGAAGGTCGCGTGGCCTCGAGCCGCTGGCGCATGCGTTTGATCAGGTTCAACGCGCCCACAGGATTAAGCCCTGGATGGTCCAAATCAATCAGCATGGCCACATCGGCTTCCCACTCGTGGCCGCGTTGAGAAGCCAGTTTACTTAAGACATCCCGCAGGCCGTAGGCGCGTAGAGTCTCGGCAGCGTGTTGTTCTTTGATATGCCGCCACTCGTGCATGAACAGGGCCTGCACTTCTTCAACGGTGAGATTTTTGAGCATCGTGGTGCTAACGTAAATTTTTTTATTCGGAAACGCGAAGGCAAATTCATCAGCACTGGAAACCAGATAGACAACCGCTTCCGGATCCTCGCTGATGAAGCGCAACTGTTCATTGAGGAAGAGGCTGGCACGGTGATCCGGCGGATAGATCGCCCATTGCATTTGGGCCCGCAGACTCTCTGCGTCGGCGAGCCGCAGCATATACGGGTCTGACGGCTCCTCGGCCCTGGGTTCTGTCATAAACTCTCTGACAACAACGATCCGCCCTCGGAGCCGCTGCCAAGTGCCTTCTTTAATGTATTTTACATTCATGACAATAGCTCTAAGCTCTTGCTCTGATCTCGCATTAACAAGTTCGTTTCGCAGGGCAAAGAGGTCTTTGGCCGCTTCTCGGCGTAAGAAACTAAAGTCGCGCTTCACATCCCCCCAGGACTGCCAAGTTCTCGGATCAACACGCCCACCCTGTGGAGCGCCAGATTCCTGCATCATTCCCACCGCCAAGACGCCAAAGGTCACAAAGGATAGGACCAGGGTACCATAAAAGGACAGGGCCAGCCCTATGATCCCAATGACCATCTCAATCATGACAAGTAAAGAAAGGGAATCTTGATCGGTTTCTAGGGTGTTGGGTTGTGTCTTTTTCGCGGGTAAGTCGGCAATCCCTTCGCTGACCGCGAACGCTTGCGCAACAGACAACAACTCATGGTAATCGACGATGCGGCGTCTCATCAGCCAGAAATACGCGGAGGCCTGCATGGCATTGGTGGTAAGGAAGAAGTCTGTTCCGTTGTGCGCCTCGGCGCCCAATGATTCCGCATATTCCAGGAATCTCGTCTCGTGAGGCCGGTAGTTCAGATCAAAGGCCAAAGCTCCGGCTTTCAGTTGTGCGTGGGACGGCCATAGCGATTGATCTCTAAGACCGGTGGCGTTGATAAAGACATCGGCCGCCGTGATGGCTTCCCAAAGCTCAGAGGAATCAGAGATCAAGAAACGTATCGGGGGCTCTGGGCTGGCCTGACGCAGCCACACAACGGCTTCCTCTCTATCAGGATTAGGATCGCTCAAAGTGATGCTGGCCACCCCGGCCTGGAGAAGCGACTCGGCGACAGCGGCCCCCGAGCCCCCTGCCCCAAAGATAAAGAAGTGCTTGCCCAGCGGCTCGCCGATTCTGTCCCGGAAGGCATTGACCCACGCCTCGCCTGTAAAATGCATCCCCTTAAAGCCTGTCTCTGTCTTCAATAGAACATCGATGCCAATCTGAGACATTAACTCCTGCACATTCTCAGCGTAGGCAATGGCCGGCAGCTTGAATGGCGCGCCGATGATGGCGCCGGCCAACGCCGGGGAGGCCTGAATCATCGCCAGCACTTGGGCAAGCTCTTCGGTCGTCTTGACCTCATGGGGAATCATCGCGAAGTCTTCACCCAGTTGTTGGAAAAAGTAATTATAGAGCTTGTAAGTCTGGGATCCGCTCATCGAGCCGGCGAGGTGGAGCATGATCTGGGTTTCGGCACCAATGCTGATACCTAGGGCTTTGGCCCAGCGGATAACCTCGTCAAAGGATATCTCAGGGGTTAAAGAGGCAGACCCGCTTGTGTTGATAGCCCCGGCCGCCCATCCTAACGTTATGAATACCGCCAACGCCAGTGCCCCTTCGAAACCTATGGACAGCTCGGCAAGCGAATACCGACCAAGCGAATACCGACTCAGTTCCTGGCCGCGCTCAAACGAGATATCCTCAAACGCATACAACACGGCCTCCTTGATTTGATACTCACCCCAACTCACTTGTTGGAACTGGGCCAAGATGTCGAGGACTATTGCCATCTTTAAGACATCCATCTGATCGAGGCTCGGCACAAAATGACTCTTGATCAATTCTTCGGCAAAGAAAACTAAGGTGTCCATGTCCATGCCTTCATACGTCTTGCCGCCGGACCAAGTATGGAGACCGGCTTCAACGGGGTTGCTCTGGATGTAATCAATGATTTCTTGTCGTGATAGGGATTGATTCTGATTAAAACTTTCTGCGGAGGCAAAACCGAAGATCACAACCGGCAGGACGAATACGGCCGAAATAAAGCCGACGCCGGCAAAGATGGTTGTGAGGACAACCCAGACGCCGGCGGTGGGGGCAATGGCGCCAGCGGCGCCGATAAGGCGCACCGTCGGCCCGCGGATGGCGCCACGCTTATTTCCGAAGGTACCAGCTACCTTTGCATTAAAAAGTACCTGGTACCCTTTAATTTTAGTGCCCGTCATCAATATCCACCCCCCGTATTCGGACGTCATCATCCAAGCGGTCAAAAGACTTCTGGAAGAAACTTCCCCTGAAAGATTAACAGGCATAATCATCCTGACTGGGGAAGGCCATCTGCGGGTGGTTTGAGTTAAAGAATCACCCATCCCCACAACCACCATCACCATCATCGCCATCCCCCCAACCAGCAACCCCTCCGCC
>CAZUJQ010000037.1:0-19543 GCA_964620805.1 uncultured Planctomycetales bacterium
ACAGGTTTTCGATACCACAAAATTGCTTTCTCGACGAGAACTACCTGAAAATACAGCCCAAAAGCCCGAAAAAGTGCCAAACTCAAGGATCTTTATTCAATATGGCAAAGGCTTCACTGGAGACCATAAGGATAATCCCTACAAAAAATGCGAGCGATAACATGAGACGGACAAAAAATGCCATAGAGACTTTAAACCCTAAAAGCTCCAACATATCTACCCCCTTTGATTTTGTTTTTTATTTTCTCTTTGCCCAGAAGAGTTTTGCCAGGTAGATATTTGAGCCCTCGGGGAGTTTTTTTCTTTAGGGCTCAGATATTTCCCCTCAAGTATAACAAAACAAAACTTAAATGACAATTTTACTCGCCAGATTTTTATTCGGCAAAAATCTGACGGATCCCACCTACCACTAAAAATCCAGAGAAGGCGGGAGAACTCTACGGAACGGAGAGGTTGGGATTCGAACCCAAGACTCCACTTACGCGGAGTAACGGTTTTCGAGACCGTCCCATTCAACCGCTCTGGCACCTCTCCACTAAGATATCATTTGAAAATGACAGTCAACCCGCCAAAGGCGGGGTGGCAGCCGCTCTGGCACCTCTCCAAAAAATTTTGGGAACCAAAATTTTTTATGGGACTATTATAACCATCCCTTCTTACTCTCGCAACCCTGCCGGCTATAAATTAAGGATCAACCCTCATATGCGGCTTCACGCAATGGGAGGAAATCAAAATAGATCATCATCTTGGCGATGTCTGTTTTTCCAAGCATCTTATAGAGCAGGGAAAAAGCCACTCCTTTTTGCAAAAGGCCTACCGCAAAGGTATGTCGAAGTCTTGAAAGGGTTACGAGTTTTGACAAGGGGCACTTCCCAAAGACCTTCGTAAGCCTTTGATGAAGATCTGCGAGTTGCCATTTCTGATGACTGGGATCAACAAAAATCCAGGGAGAATCCAGCCTCTGAGAGTCTGCCGTCTTTAAAATCATCTGGATTCTTGCATCCATGGGGATAAAACGTAAAGAACTCGAGTGTAATATCGCTGGAACAAAAATCTGGTCATTCTTCCAATCAACGTGTTCCCACCTCAAATGAATGAGTTGTCTCAAGGAGATTCCAGTCAGCAGAAGAAATTCAACAACGACTTTTAACTCATTCGGCGTTGATTTAAGGAGAATCTGAGTTTCCTCTTCTCCCAACGGCAACAACCATGCCAGCTTTCTTTGCGCAAGAAATCTAATGTGGAGAACAGGATTATCATTCAGATAACTCAACTTAATAGCGTATTGAAAGATATCGCGCAATAAAAGAAGCGTAAAGTTGATAATGTGAGGATCCGTCCTCCGGGTTTTGAAATGGCCTTTGAAAAGATAACTCTTAAACTGTTCAATGACACGGGGCGTGATTTCCGACAATCGCTGAAGCCTGGGACATTCCTGATGCAAATAGAAGGTAAAGGCCTCAATGGTGGACTCATAACGTTTTTGAGTTCGGGAAGTGTGTTTATCCCGAATAAACTCCCGGAAATCCTGAAAGAAAATATCGTATTCCACATCCCTGACGATGAGCGACGCTTCGCCTGTGGCAATCTTCGCTTCAATCTCTTCCAAGAGTTTTTCGGCGTGCTCTTTGCTGGGTCCTGCTTTTTGCTGGTATTTAAGGCCTCGGGCAAAGAATTCAATGAAATATTCATCTTTGATCTTACGAACTTCCCCCATAGCGTTTTTATATTTTTAAGAAATGCAATTTTTAAATTGAAGATAAGGAGGAAAATGCGCGGATAAAAATAAGGAAAGTCTATCAGTGCCTCGTAACATAAAATTTTGATAGTTTTTATCATCGACAGTTACTCAGCACTATACCGAGTGATTGTCAATAAAAATTTATGTCACGAGGTATCAGAATGTCTCCAGCAAGGCATCGACCACTTTCGGATCCAGTTTTGTCCCTTTCATTTTGGACAGTTCCGCTTTGGCTTCTTCGAAGGTCATGGCCTTGCGATAAGGACGATCGGTGGTCAAGGCATCAAAGATATCCGCCACCCCTAGAATCCTTGACAATACGCTGATTTCATCGCCTTTGAGGCCATCGGGATAGCCTGTTCCATCCAATTTTTCGTGGTGGTGCCGGACAACATCACACAACTTGGCCAGCGAGCGGACCGGCTTAATAATACTCTCCCCAATTTCGGTATGCTTTTTCATCATCTCCCACTCTTGGGGGTTTAAAGGTCCAGGTTTTCTCAACACTTCATCCAGGATCCCGATCTTGCCTATATCATGGAGTCTTGCCCCGTCCCGCAGGACTTTCATATCCTCTTCGGAGAGGTTCAACTTTCGCGCAACCCTCATCGCATAATCAGACACCCGGTCTAAATGCCCGCGGGAATATTGATCTTTGGCTTCCACCGCCATGGCCAAGGCAGAGATCGTCTCGAAATAGGTCTTTTCCGCATCCTCATTGAGCCGCGCATTTTCAATCGCAACGGCTGTCTGCAAGGCCAAATTATAAAGAAGGCTCATTTCTTCTTCTTGAAAATTAGCCTCTTTTTCATTCCCGCTGACCGCGAGAAGACCGAGGGCCTTTTCATGAATCAAGAGCGGTGCGCAAATCAGCGGCGGCTCCAAGGCCGTCTCAGAGGTGGGTTGGGAAAATTTCATTTCCCCTAATCTGGGAATGAGCAAAGGTTTCCTGGTCTTTAAGATGGAACTAAACGGCCCCTCCTCCATGTTCACCCTCAGCTGCTTGATGGCATCAGACTTAACTCCATAAACGGTTTTCACATAGAGATCCTGCCGGATATCATCCACAAGCATTAAGACTCCTGTTTTACCGGCAAGGGACTTCGTCACGGTTTCCACAATCAACTCTAGAAAATTATCGATATTCTGCATCGAAGAGATACCCGCCCCCACCCGCGAAAGAACCGAATGCAAAGTCTGTTTCGCCGCTTCCAGATTTTTTATATTCTCTTCTAGCCGTCGGATGATTTCATTGAACGAGCGCGCCAAGACAGCGATTTCATTATTGTTTTCGCTGAGCTCCTTAATCTTCTCGGGCCCTAAAACCTCAGCAAGAGTGTTTTTATTGGAGCGGGTGATATCAATAATGTTTTTCAAGACAGAGCGCATCGCCCCATACCCTGTCAAAACGCCCAGGATGACCAAAGAAAGGGTGATGCTCAGATTATTCTCGGTGAGTTCAACTTTACCTTGTTCTCTGATCTGAAAATAAAGGTAATAGAGGATACCCACCGGAATAAGCGACATGAGGATAAAAAGGACGGTGAATTTCCTTAAGACAGAGGCGCTTTCGATGGAAGTGATTTTTATTCCAGCCATAATGGTTTTAAGACCGTTCTTAAAAATGAAGGGGAATTCTCAGTTCGTTAGCATTACAATAACGGACAAATATTATTTTACAAGTTTTTTTTATAAAAAATCGTCGAAGATTCTTTAAGCTGATCTTATCGGAGAAGAGAGGATTCTCCCGCTTCTTCTAATCTTTTCTTGTGGAAAGCGGGATCCCACCTACCACTAAAAATTCAGAAAAGGCGGGAGAACTCTGATGATAATACGAAGAAGCTGGGTCTGCTTCGCTCCAATACCCTTCGGCTCGTTTCACTCGCTCAGGGCCTGAGCAAACGAAGTGCGTCGAAGGCTTGCGTGTTGGAGCTTCGCAGAACCTTTCGCTCAGTTCCTCCGAAGCTCACGCACGAAAGTGCGTGAGCGAAGGAGAACGGAGAAGCTGGGATTCGAACCCAGGAGACGCCTTACGACGCCTAACGGTTTTCAAGACCGCCGCTTTCAACCACTCAGCCACCTCTCCCATCTTTATTTTTTCCAAATTCATAATTCATAAGAACTCTTGGGCAAGGGACGGGATCTCGTGATCCTTTTTTGGCCATCCATGTAAGGCTGCAAAACCGCGGGGATTTCCACCTCTCCTTCTTCGGTCTGAAAATTTTCCAGAAGGGCCGCCATGGATCGGGCTAGGGCCACGCCGGATCCATTCAGGGTATGGACAAAAGAGGGTTTTTTATCCGTGGTGGCTTTAAAACGGATATTGGCCCGACGGGCTTGAAAATCCTCAAAGTTCGAACAACTGGAGACCTCAAGCCATCGATCAACGCCGGGGGCGTAGACCTCCAGGTCGTAACATTTGGCTGCCGCAAAACTCAATTCACCGGTCGCTAAAAGCACCACACGATAAGGCAGATCCAGAAGCTGAAAGACCCTTTCCGCATTCAAGACGAGTTTTTCGAGTTCCTCATAAGAATTCTCTGGCTTGACAAATTTCACCAGCTCTACTTTATCAAATTGGTGCACGCGCATTAAACCCTTGGTGTCCTTGCCATAAGAACCTGCTTCCCGACGAAAGCAAGCGGTATACGCCACATAACAAATCGGCAGCTCTTCTTCTTTGAGGATCTCATCGCGATGGATGTTGGTGACCGGGACCTCGGCTGTGGGGATCAAAAAAAGATCTTCCGCCGAAAGCCTGTACATGTCCTCTTCCATTTTGGGCAGCTGTCCGGTGGCGGTCATTGCGGGCCGGTTGACCAGAAAAGGCGGGAAGACCTCCTCGTAGCCGTGTTCCCGCGTATGCAGATCCAGCATAAAATTGTACAAGGCGCGCTCTAAGCCGGCCCCTTCTTTTTTGTACAGCACAAAATTTGAGCCGGTGATTTTGCTGGCTCGGTGGAAATCAATAATATCCAAAGACTCGGCCAGCTCAAGATGGGTGGCCGGCTTAAAAGGGAATCTTCGGATTTTTCCCCAATGGCGGATTTCCCGATTGGACTCAAGGCCACCAATGGGCACGCTGGAATGGGGAAGATTGGGCAGTCCCATGAGGATGTGTTCAATCTTGCTTTCGTGATCTTTAACCGCCGCCTGAAGGCGAGTCAGGTGAGCGGCCACGTTCCTCATAGCGGAGATTTTCTCTTGGGGATCTTTTTTTTCTTTGAGAAGCCGGCCTATCTCATCATTGGCCATATTCTGCTTATGCTTAAGCTCATCCAACTGGGTGGAATCCGTCCGTCTTTGACGATCGAGATTGAGGATTCCCTCCAGGGAGATATTCACATTTTTCGCCTGAAGCCCTTTTCGGACCAAATCGGGATTTTCGCGGATGAATTTAATGTCTAGCATTGATCCTTAAATTATCCTTTAACCACACCCACCGGACGCATCCGGCACACCTTCCTCGATAAACCCGCCTGCTCAACGACATCCACAACCTCGGTTACGTCTTTATAAACGCCCGAGGCCTCTTCTATCACCGTGGCCTTGGATTGGGCCTGAATCACAATCCCCTTCTGTTCCAGATCCTTGATGACCTGATCCAGCCTAAAGGTCTTGGTGGCTTTTGAGCGCGACATGACCCTTCCGGCGCCATGACAGCAGGAATAAAAGGTTTCCCTGGCGCCTTCCACGCCGATCAGAAGATAGGAAAAGCGTCCCATGTCCCCGGGAATAATAACGGGCTGGCCAATCTTCTGGTAGCGGGAAGCCAGCTCCGGATGGCCGGCAGGAAACGCCCGGGTCGCCCCTTTACGGTGCACACAAAGGACACGCTCGTCTCCGTTGACTGGGTGTTTCTCCATCTTGGCGATATTGTGCGCGACATCATAAATGAGGTTCATGTCCATGCTTTCCCAGTTTTTACGGAAGACTTTTTCAAACGATTTCCTGGTCATGTGCATGATGTACTGGCGATTGGCAAAAGCGTAATTGGCCGCACAGCGCATCGCCGAAAGATACTCCTGGCCTTCGGGAGATTCCACCGGAGCACAGGCCAGTTGCCGGTCAGGGACTTCAATCTGATACTTAGACAGGCACTTCATAATGCCGTGGCAATAATCATCGCAAATCTGATAGCCCAATCCCCGGGATCCGCAATGAATCATAACGCCGACTTGCCCTTCAAACAAGGAGAGTTCTTGGGCAATCTCCGGCGCAAAAATCTGATCCACGACTTGCACTTCCAGAAAATGATTTCCCGAGCCCAGGGTCCCCACTTGACTTTTGCCACGCTCATAGGCCCGCTGGGAAACAATTTCCGGGTTGGCTCCTTTAATGGAGCCATAATCTTCTGTGGCCTCTAAATCGGTGGAGGTCCCGTACCCTTGCGCCACGGCCCATTGAGAGCCTTTAAGAAGAAGATGCTTTCCCTCGGAAGAGGACAAACGCAATCCACTTTTGGATCCCAGCCCCGAAGGAACGTTGTCAAAGAGGGTCCCCACCAAATCCTTCAAATGTTTCTGGATATCCGCAAAAGTCAGATTGGTCCGGACGAAACGCACGCCGCAATTGATATCAAAACCCACCCCGCCAGGCGAGACCACCCCTCCTTTTTGGGGATCGGTCGCAGCCACTCCCCCGATAGGAAAACCGTAGCCCCAGTGCATGTCGGGCATGGCCATGGATTGTTTGACGATCCCCGGCAGAAACGCCACGTTCACCACCTGTTCCACGGCCTTATCCTTCAAGATATCTTGCAGGAGCTTTTCGCTGGCATAGATCATGCCCGGCACCCGCATCCCGGGATTGTAGGATACGGGGATTTGGTACCGGCAGGGATCTAATTGTCTTAAAGGAATGTTAACCGTTTCGCTCATACGTCAAAAATAATTTGAACCTCATAGAGGTCGTTCTCTTTGCGGATTTTAAGATCGTGATACGTTACCGCCTTGATTTCCGTCGTCATGGTAAAATCTCTCCTGCGTCTTCCTGTGGCAAAGGCCTTAAGGGTATTTTCGGAAAGGCTCTCCATTTTAAACTCCGTAAAAATAACCTGCTTGGAGTCGGATAAATACAAAAGCTCGCTGAGCCATCGGACCAGAAGCTCTTCGGCGTTGGTTCCTTTCAGTTGAATTGGGAACTTTTTATCATGACTTTTCCCCGTTGATTCTAAGGGTATGGCCATCTCGGCAAACATGGCGCACGCCGCGTTCTGAAAAAGTTCTTTCAGGGTCTTAGCCTGGAGGCGTATTCCGATATCACCCGTATGGTCGATACGCTCGTAGAATTTCATGCGTTAACATTATAAAGGGATGATTTTAAAAGTCAACCCTTCGACTCCGCTCCCCGGCCCGTCCCGCTTTCCAGCGGGACGAAGCGGCGGGGCGGGCAGGATTGATACTTAAGCGAAGTGGTTCGACAGGCTCACCACACTTCGTCCTTCGACGCGTTTCACTTGTCCCTCGACTTCGCTCGGGATACCTTCGCGAAGGATCCTGAGCTTGTCGAAGGACTCAGGACGAACCCTGAGCGAAGGCCTTCGACTCGTTTCACTCGCTTAAGGCCGAGTCCTGAGTCCATTCGACTTCGCTTAAGGGCTCAGCCCTGAGTGGAATCGAAGGGCTGAGCCTGTCGAAGGACGAAGTCGAATGGGTTCGAACCACACTGAGCGAAGTCGAAGTGTCGAAGCATCAACCCTTCGGCGGGCTCCCTGTTGGAACTCCCCGATGCCTTTAGTTATTTGAAGCAAGGATATAATCTTCGAGCGTTAACTCAATCTGGGAAATAAGAGTGCTGGGAGAGGTGGATTTGCTTAAGAAATCGTCGGCTCCGTATTCATAGCAGTCTATCAGGTTTCCGCTGGTATCCATACCGGTGATAAAGATGACGGGAATGTTTTTGGTTAAATCATCACTTTTAAGCCTTTTACAAACTTCCAAGCCGCTCATCCCCGGCAGGACCACGTCCAAGAGGACTAAATCCGGTTTTTCCTTCTGGGCAATCTCTAACCCGGATTCGCCGTCGTGCGAAAGTAAAACGCGGAATTTTCTTTTGGTGAGGATCTTTTCGATCTTTTGGCGGGCTTTTTCTTCATCGTCAATGAAGAGAATGGTCCGGTTTTCAAATTTTCTTTTTCTTTTTCCATTGAGAAAACCGATTATCTTTCTTATCATCTCTTTCTTGTCCTTTCTATCTACGAAAATTGCTTCCTTAAGAAAAAAGTTGAAATATATTAACGTGGTTCCCTTTTTTTGTCAACGCGATTTTAAAGGAAAGTAATCTGGTGATCGTTGATTTCGATCCCCGGAGTCCCTTCCAGGAACGACAAAAGGCTCTGGAGATCCCCTTCCATATAGCGATGGTCGGACCCGATCATCGCGATCCCACAGGTTGCCAGCTGCCACTTATCCTGATGATCCAGTTCGGCTACCGAGACGTTGAATTTCTTGCGGAGGCGGTCCTTGAGGCTTTTTAAAACCATCCTCTTGTCTTTTAACGATTGGGACGATGGAATAAAAAGCGCCACCAATAAAACAGCCACATGCTGAGTGCAGTCACGCATCATGTTAACATTGAAGAAGTATCCTTTAAATAAGATTCAATCAAGGATTCTAAATCCGGGTAACGGAAGCGATACCCGGATCTCTCCAAAACACCGGGCACAACCTTGGCTCCGCTTAAAAGCAATTCCCTACCCATTTCACCTAATAAGAAACTGATCAAAAACTCCGGTACAGGGAAAACCGCGGGACGTTTCAGCACTCGGCTAAGCAGGGCCGTAAACTCCCGATTCGACACGCTCTGAGGGGAAACCACATTCACGGGACCGGCAATTTCGCAGTCCAGGAGATGGAGAATGATGTGAGGAGTCTCCTCAAGAGCCACCCAGCTCATGATCTGCTGGCCCGACCCCAGGCGACCTCCCAATCCGAGTCTAAAAATAGGGATCATCTTGGCTAAGGCCCCACCCGAGCGGCTTAAGATGATCCCAAAGCGCATAGAAACAACCCTGATTCCAAAATTTTGGGCTTCCTGGCTAGCTTTTTCCCATTGCTCGCAGACGTCGCTTAAGAAGCCTTCCCCTTTTGAACATGATTCATCAAGTCTTTCTGAGGGAGAACGATTCCCATAGTACCCTATGGCCGAGGCGGAAAAAAGGATCTGGGGAGGATGTTTTAGCCGAATCAAATTCCGGCATAAAACCTGTGTCCCTTGGACGCGGCTCTCCCCGATGAGTTGTTTGTATTCTGGTGACCAGCGCCGGCCACTGATGTTAGCGCCCGCCAAATGGACCACCACATCCTGCCCTTCCAGATTTTCCCGGTCCATTGTTCCTCTTTCAATATCCCAGGGAACGACCCCGGGAGAGGCAACAGGGAATGCGGGATGTCGTACGATCCGGGTTATCCGATGGCCTTCCCTGGAAAACCATTTGACCAAGTGGGAACCCACCATGCCGCTGGATCCGGTTATTGCAATTTTAAGGGGTAACATGGATTCGAGCGCCCCTCCCCTTCGTAAAGAGATTATAAATCCTATGCAAAAGCTTCTCATCCACAAATAAAACATAAAAGCTCAGCATGACCAAGGAAAAATAAATCAGTTGATGCATGGTTGCGGCAATGAGAAGTTGAAAAGACAACCCCCACAGCAATCCCACGACACGCAGAGATTTGATCCCCAGATGTAACGGCGCCAGAAGTTCAAAGGCCAAGGCGGCATATTGAAGGACCGGCCACACCCCTAAAGGAAGAGTCCGTATCATCCACGCTGCCAAATCCGTCCGGTAAGTTCCCTGAAGCTGGCTCCAAAGGACATAAGGGTCCTTCAGCCATTCGCCCCATACGGCTTTGTTCCATCCCGCCGTAAAATAACTGACAATGAGGGTAATTTGCAAGACCCTCACTGGCCAGACAGAGTGAGGGACTTTGTTGTGCGGCGCCAGCGCAACAACCAAAAGCGCTACGACCGCCAGCTTATTTGTCACAAAGGAAGACAACTGGTCCGCCAAGGTCACATATAAAAGGCACGCCCACGCCAGCCACGTTGTCCACCGAAGCTGCCATCCCACGATGACCGCCGCCAGCCCCCCCAAAAGCAAGACACCAAACCACAGCAGAAATGCCGAAGGCACAAGCGGTACAACAAGATCGTGATAAGGCAAATTGGCCTCAGAGACATGATACCCTGCCTCGGTTAACCACTCCTCAGCGCAAACCCATCGATAAAGAACATATAGAAAAACCGCCGTTGCCATGGCCATTCGAAAGGCCGAGAGTCGGATCCCATCGACAGGACCGAACCAAAATTGAAGAAATGAAGCCCCAGGGAATCCTAAGTGAGTCCCGACGTAAGGTCGGGACGAATCGAAGGATCGCTTAACGAACATCATGAGAAGATAAAATATATGTCTTTTCTTCTGGGAACGATTCATAAGGAGGCGGCTGCCAATGCCCAGCAGGAGGCTCCCGGGGATCCATAAAATGGAGTCCGGCGACGAAACGGACGAATTGCACGGGCAAAGCTCCGGGATTTAATTGAGCATAGCGTTTGGCAATCCACCGGGCTATCTCGGCCCGGGTGGCCTGGGTTTTTCTGTCATAATCAAGGATGTTTGTTGCATAATACAACGCTTCAAATAATCTCGTCCTGTAACCAAAAGTCTCCATAGGAAAATAATCCTTTTCCAGCAATGTCTTCCAATTTTCCTCGCCTGCCAGCAGAACCTGAATGTACGGCATGGGCCACACATCCACCCGATGGGTAAAAAGATTCCCCACGCTTTGAAAGTATCTGATGGTCCTTGGGAAAAATGCAATCTTGCGCTGGGTTAAACCTGTATAGAGGATGGGGACGATCCAAAAGACAAGGAAAAAAAGGCAGCTTAAGATGGGCTTCGCGTCGTTCTTCGATAAACTCATATCTCCGCTCCGCAGCGCTTACGGCGGGGGCAAAATCCTTCTTTAAGGAATGGCGAGGGAGAGACTCGAACTCTCGACACCGCGGGTATGGGCCGCGTGCTCTGACCAGCTGAGCTACCTCGCCCAATTTGAAAGACGCATGCGATTACACATAGAAAATCAAATACAAAAGTAAACCCATAAGGATCGCCGAGATGATATAAAAATCATTAAAGTAGAAAAAATCGGCTATTCGTTCAACGGTTGTGTAGGGGATAGGACCGGTTTCGGGGGTCACGGACCCCGAGTTTTTTAGAGAAAGCACCTCGGATCTTTTCAGCCTTAGAAATTGATCGGCAATGCGGTAGGCCTCAAGCTTCCTTTCTTCAATCAAATCCATAATTTTTTTTTCAGAGACCCCCAGGATCTGGGCTGACTCGCGCACGGAGATATACTGATCCTGTGTCATCTCACCTTCCCGGAAGCGGCCCAGGTATCGATCTTGGAGCGCTCAAATTTCCAACTGTCTCCTGCTTTCGTCGCTGGGATCTTGCCTGCCGTTGCCAACTCCACGACAGCAGGGGGATCCAGCTCCAAATATTTAGAGACTTCCTCAACATCCAGATAATCCTCAACCATCTGGCATCTCCCTTGAAAGATCGCTCCTTCCACAATGTTGAGCTTAGGGGTGGTGATATTTCCCGTTAAAACACCCGTGGGAAGCAAAACCAGCATGGTCTTGGCGATGATGTCCCCGCGGACCTTGCCCGCGATCACAATATTCTCCCCATTAATAGTCGCCTCCACCACTGCGGAACTGCCAACGGTCAGCGTCCCGCGCGTATCCAAGGTCCCCTGAAAGCAACCGTTAATCTTTAAATTCACCGGATCCCTGAAAGATAGACTCCCCTGCATCTGGGCATTGATCTCAATAACCTTTTCTTCCTGTTTCTTCAAGTCTTTCCTTTCTCGAAAAGCCATGGCTCACCTCCCTTTTGAAATTTTATTAATCCCCTATCCTGGAGCCCGCCCCTCTGGGGTTCTCGTCCCGAGACCCCATTCGGGGTCGAGGGAAAGGGCTGAAGGATCTTACGAGATCCCTCGTCACTTTCCGCCAAAAATCTTGGCGGATCCGCCATGTTTTGTGGCGGATGTTCCTCGGGATGAGGGGTCGGGGAAAAACTCCCCGACCCCTCAATATATAGCAAAAGTGATCATAGAAGTCAATTGTGGATATCTCAAGTTTATAGGGGCGATTCTCTTTTCAATTGACAGACTCATTTCGAACAACCATCCGATACCCCAGCCCCGCAATCATGGCCGCGTTGTCAGTACATAACGATAAAGGAGGGAAAAACACTTTGATTTCTTCTTCTGTGGCCCTAGCCTTAAGCTGTTGACGAAGATAAGAATTGGCCGCGACACCCCCACCCACCAAAAGGGTTTTCAGCCTCTTTTTCCGACAGGCGTGAATCGACTTGTCCACCAAAACCGACACAACGCTTTTCTGAAAGGCATAAGCGATTTTCTGAGTTTTCTCCTCGTCCGGAATCGCTTGACGGACATGATATAAAACCGCGGTTTTAACCCCGCTAAAACTAAAATCAAAGCTTTCTTCAAGCCTTGCGCAGGGAAAACGGATCTCCTCATTTTTTCCTTTCGCCGCCAGGGAATCGATCATGGGCCCCCCGGGATACCCCAATCCTAAGATTCGGGCCACCTTATCATAGGCCTCACCGACAGCATCATCCCGAGTCTGGCCCAGCAAGACAAAACGATCAAACGCTTTCACCTGAAATAGGCTGGAATGTCCCCCGGAGACCACGAGACCGATCGCGGGCAGACTTGGGGTCACACCCCATTTCTCTTCTTTCCCAACCCTGCTATTAAAATGGGGTGTGACCCCATCATTCTTATCTTGACGATCTAAAAAATTGGCATAAAGATGCGCCTTGATGTGATCGACCTTAACCAAGGGTTTTCCCAAAGCAAAAGAAAAAGCCCGGGCAAAGGAAACCCCCACCAAAAGCGATCCGATCAATCCTGGGGATTGGGTCACCGCAATGGCGCCTAAATCGTGGGCCTCCACTCCGGCCTCCTTCAAGGCTTCCTGAACCACGGCAGAGATTAACTCCATCTGTCGACGAGAAGCGATCTCCGGGATGATGCCGCCGTAACGGCTATGGTCCTTGAGGCTGGAAGAAACGATATTGGAGAGGATTGTCCTTCCATCCTGAACCACACTCGCGGCGGTTTCATCACAGGAGGTTTCTATGCCCAGAATGTGCATGAGTACCTCAATTTTCTGATAAAGGTTACAAGGTCACCAGTCACAAGGTCACCAGTTTAAGAATTTGTGACTCTGTGACGTGTGACGTTGTGACCTTATCCCTTTCTTGCAGAACTTACTCTAGCAATTCTCGAATGCTCACAATCCTAAACCCTAGCTTTTGTAAGGCCGCGGTCTGTTCCCGCACGATCTGCCAGGTCAGCGGCCGGTCGTGGCCGATGGCGATGGCATACCCTTTCTTTTCAGCCCTTTTGGCCAACTGGGCAAATTGGCGTTCAATGTAATCCCGGCTATTTTGATTGTCCAGAAAGACATCCCGTCTGGCGAAATTCAATTTCAATCTCCCGGCCAGATTTTTACAGATGGACTGATTGGTGACCACGCTGTCCACGAAAAATAATCTCTTGTCCTTAAGGCGTCTCAAAATAATGGTCATAAGACGTTTGCTTTCGGTTGCCTTGGATCCCATATGATTGTTCACGCCTATGGCAAAAGGAACGCTTTTCAGGGCCTCCTCCAGCATGCGTTCAACTTTCCGGTGATTCATGGACGTCTTGATAATGTAATCTTCCGGATACCGCTCCTGATTCCAATGCGGCTCCAGGGGAAGATGCAGCATCACATCTTTACGTTCTTCGTGGACACACTCTGCCAGATGACGGCTATGTTCCAGCCATGGCAAGACCGCCACCGTCAGAGGAGCCTCGATCGACTTCAAAGTCTCGCAGGTCTCCTTGCTGTATCCGGCATCATCGATGATGATGGCAATCCGGCCTACAACGGTTTTGGCCGGGATTCCCTTATGGACTTCTTTCGCCTGTCCTGGTAGGGATTTTTCCGCTAAGGGCGGGGAAACTCTAACAGCCTTAAGGGTAGAAGGGCTTTTCGCTAAAGAAACTTTTTTGGTTTGTTTGATCGACTTATCTAATTGAACCGTTTTGGAAGGCCGAGAAAACGAAAAGAGAAGAAACGTCTCCACCACCACAACAATCAGCAGTCCGCCAATGATGAAATTTTTGCGGTCCTTTTTCCTGCGTCGGGTGGGCATGGTTTATAATCACCAATGACCAAAATACAATTTCCAAACAATAATCAAATCCCAATAACCAATCTTCAAATCATTCGACTTGAATAAATATTTATTGGAGTTTGGTTATTGATCTCATTCGGTAATTATTTGGTTATTGTACCTTGGTCATTGGTCATTGCGTGCGGTGTACGAACTACCAAATGTCTTAAAGACCTTAATCCCCTTAATGACACTGATGGCGGCCTGCACCTGGTTGTCTTCTATCAGTCGCTTTTTGGCTTCCGTTTCTTTTTTCTGCTGAGTTACGCTCTGGGGATCCGGGGCATCGCGGACTTTCACATCCTCAAAGATCTTATTGATATCCTTCTTTTGTTTTTCTTCTTCCTCATCCTCCTTAGGTGGATAAACTCGCTTGACCTCGATATCCGGAACGATTCCCACTCCATGGATGGATGCACCCGAGGGGGTGAAGTATTTGCTGGTGGTCAGCCGCAACCCTGAACCATCCGGAAGAGGAATCACGGATTGCACCGACCCTTTTCCAAAAGACTTCTCCCCCAAAATCACGGCCCGCTGGTTGTCCTTTAAGGCCCCGGCCACAATCTCGCTTCCCGAGGCGCTGCCCTCGTTGATGAGAACCGCCATAGGCCAGCTGATAAAATCTTTCAAGGTGTTCGTGGAGCGCGTTTCGGTATTCTGGGAGGCGCGCCGCCCCTTGGTTGCGACAACAAGCCTTCCCTCCGGCAAGAAATCCTCGGCAATCTGAATGGCCACGTTGAGCAATCCTCCCGGGTTGTTGCGCAAATCCAGGATAAGGCTGTCCGCCCCTTCCTCTTTTAACTTCTTGATGGCTTTGTGAAATTCTTTATAAGAATCTTCCCGGAATTCCACGAGACGAATATAACCGATATGGTCATCAATGATGTGGGGGTCTTTCACATCCTGGATATGAATGATCTCGCGAATAATGGTGAAGTCATAAATCTTGAATTCGTCTTCTCTTAAGATCGTCACCTTGACCTCGGTGCCAGGCTGGCCACGAAGTTTCTTGACGGCATCGCTTAAGCTCAAGTCTTTGGTCAGATCGTCTCCAATCTTCACAATCCGGTCGCCGGCCTTGATGCCCGCTTTCCAGGCCGGGGTGTCTTCCAGGGGCGTTACCACCGTCAGGAGTCCGTCCCTTGTCGAAATCTCAATGCCCAACCCGCCAAATCGTCCCTGGGTTTCGGTTTTGAGGTCGCTGTAGTCCTCGGGCGTCAAAAACTGGCTGTGGGGGTCCAGGGCCGAGAGCATCCCCTTCAAAGAACCATAGATTAAATCCTTGGGGGATTGTTCATCGACATACTCGGACTGGATCGTGGTCAGGGCATAACTGAAAAGCTCAATCTGAGAATAGAGATCATCTTTGGCTTTTCGATCAACCTGAGACTTGGTGGCCTCCTTGTCCATTATTTCTACGGGTTCCACTCTCAAAGGTTTATCATCCTTATTTTTTTGATCAGGCTTAGGAGCCTCCTTGATGGGTTGATATTGATCATCCTTAGTTTTGAAATCCCCCTGGCACCAAGCCACGTAGGCCAGAAGGAAAATCACAAAAATACTGACAATCGTGGAATAAACTCTTTTAACCATGGACAAACCTCCTTTTGATCATCTCTTTGATTTTCTTGGGATTGGCTTTTCCCGCTGTTTTGCGCATGGCCTGGCCGACCAAAAACCCCATGGCGCTTTCTTTGCCTTGCCGGATCTGCCGGACCGCATTTTCGTTTTCTTGAATCACCTCGTCCAAAACAGCCTCCAAGGCCGCTTCATCGGAAATCTGGGTTAACCCCTGTTCCGCCACAAGGGCCTCGATGGTTTTACCCGTATCCAGCATTTGTCTTAAGGCCTCCTTGGCGGCCAGGTTGCTTAAAATTTCCTGGTCAACTTTTTGGATGAGATGGACTAAGTCGCGTGGTTTGAGGCCAAGATCCTTAAGGGCAAGCTTTCTGGCATTCAATTCTTGAAGCACAGGGCCGATCAACCAATTCGAGACCTTCTTAATCTCCGAATATAGTGTACTACAATTTTCAAAAAAACCCGCGAGATCTTTGTCCTGGATCAAAATTCGGGCATCGTATTCGGGGATTTGATATTGCTTTAAGAAACGTTCCTTCTTCTGGGCCGGCAGCTCGGGAAGCTGGTTTTTGATCTGAGCGACTGTTTCTGGCGAGACCACAAACGGCACCAAATCCGGCTCGGGGAAATACCGGTAATCGTGCGCCTCTTCTTTGCTGCGCATCGGTTGTGTTGCGCCCTTGGCGTCATCCCACAGACGCGTTTCCGGGACGATCCTTTCTCCAGCGGTTAGCAGTGCTTTCTGCCGATCGGCCTCAAAGTCGAGGGCGGCCTTCACGGCCCGGAAGGAATTCATATTTTTGATCTCGGTTTTTGTGCCTAGAGTGGAGTCTCCTTTTTTGCGCAGAGAAATATTCGCATCCACGCGCAGGCTCCCTTTCTCCATGTCGCAGTCGGACACATCCAAATACTGAAAGGTAAGCTTGAGGGCGATCAAGTACTCATAGGCCTCCTGCGATGAGGCCAGATCCGGCTCACTGACAATCTCCATCAAGGGCGTACCGGTCCGATTGTAATCCACGAGGGTGCATCCGCCTTGGGAATCGTGAATCAGCTTTCCCGCGTCTTCTTCCAGATGGACGCGCTTGATGAGAATTTTTTTGCGATCCCCATTCAGCGTGATCAGGACCCAACCCCCCCGGCCCACGGGAAGATCGTACTGCGATATCTGGTAGCCTTTGGGAAGATCAGGATAATAATAATTTTTCCGGTCAAATTTGATAAAAGGATTGATCTCACAATTCAAAGCCAAGGCGATTTTGATGGCGTAAACCAGCGCCTTTTGGTTTAAGACCGGCAGACTCCCGGGCAGCCCCAGACACACCGGACACACCAGGGTATTGGGCTCCTCGCCAAAGCGGTTGGGGCAGCCGCAAAAGATCTTCGTGGCTGTTTTGAGCTGAAGATGGACCTCGAGGCCAATGACGGGTTCAAATTCGGACATAGTCAACTGCGTTTTACAAACTCGCCTTTCCTTGGGGCAGGGCCCGCCTTAAGGCGGGCCCTGCCCCTGCTACAAACTCACCTTTCTTTTATGCCAGAGCGCGGCCTGCTCATACGCATAGGCGATCCTGAAAATCATCTCCTCGGCAAAAGGCTTGGCTAAAATCTGCAGCCCGATCGGCAGTCCTTTCTGGGAAAACCCGCAAGGGACCGACATCGCTGGAATCCCCGCAAGGTTGGCCGAGATGGTGTAGATGTCCGAAAGATACATGGCCAAAGGATCGTCAATCTTTTCACCGATTCTAAAAGCGGTCGTGGGGGACGTCGGCGTGAGGATCGCGGCGCATTCCTCAAACACCCGGTCAAAATCATTTTTGATCAAGGTCCTCACTTTCTGTCCGCGCAAATAATACGCCTCATAATACCCGGAGGAGAGGGCATACGTCCCTAACATGATCCGGCGCTTGGCCTCCTTGCCGAAACCGGCATCGCGGGTCTCTTCGTACATATCCACAAGGGCCGTCTTGCGGGATGTCTTGGGCTGGCAGCGCAGCCCATACTGCACACCGTCGAAACGCGCCAGATTCGAGCTGGCCTCAGCCGTTGC
Source organism: uncultured Planctomycetales bacterium (assembly GCA_964620805.1). Lineage (GTDB taxonomy): Bacteria > Omnitrophota > Gorgyraeia > Zapsychrales > JAHFFX01 > CAZUJQ01. Next base: position 17,632 of record CAZUJQ010000037.1, read on the forward strand.
CACAATGTAGTACGTGGCCACCGCATATTCGGTATGCGGCAAAGACACCTCCTGGAATATAGCTCCTTTTTTCTGGAGAACAGCGATGGCCGCTTCGATCGCCTCCTTGACCTCCCTGTCCAATCCCTCAATAAAATATTCTTTAGGAAGACCGATTCTTAGGCCCTTAACATCTTCAACAAGCGACGCCGTGTAATCCGGGACCGGCACGTCGGCCGAGGTCGAGTCCCTCGAATCATGACCCGCAATGATTTTCAGAAGAAGTGCCGAATCCGTGACATCTTTGGTTAAAGGGCCAATCTGATCCAAGCTGGAGGCAAAGGCAATCAACCCGTAGCGCGAGACCCGACCGTAGGTCGGCTTCAATCCCACCACCCCGCAAAAAGACGCGGGTTGTCGAATAGAACCGCCGGTATCCGAACCCAGCGCCCAGATCGCCTCGTGGCCAGCCACGGCAGCCGCGGAGCCGCCGCTGGAGCCGCCCGGCACGCAATCCAGGTTCCAAGGATTCCTTGTCGGGCCAAAGCAGGAATTTTCCGTGGATGAGCCAAAGGCAAATTCATCCATATTGGTCTGGCCTACGATCAGCCCTCCCGCGCTCAAAATCCGTTCAATGACCGTGGCATGATAAGAAGGCTTAAAACCCTCGAGGATGCGCGAGGCACATGTGGTGGGAGAGCCCCGGATACAAATATTATCTTTAATGGAGATGGGCAGATGCGTTTGGGAAGGCGCGGGTGTCAAGCCCCCTAGGTCCCGATGGGCCATCGGGACGGATCCACGGGTAGGAGCAAAACCAGGCTCCTGATCCCTCACGCGCACGTAGGCCTTGATCTTATCATCGGTGCGTTGAATGGCCTTAAGAACCGATTCCGTAATGGCCTGAGGCGTGGTCTTTTGGTTTTTGAGCAGATCCAAAAGTTCGTGGGCCGTTAACGTAGAAAGATTCATTCAAGGACCTGCGGCACTTTAAAAAATCCCCTACTGGTATGCTGGGACATGCCCTGGACATCTTCCCTGGAAAGGGACGGCTGGACCGCGTCCTGGCGGTAGACATTCTTTAGAGGAAGAACGTGTGTGGTCGGCTGGATCTCGCTTACGTCAACTTTCCTCAATTTCTCGACATAGTGCAAGATATCCGTTAAATTCCGGGCGAGAAATTCCAGTTCGTCTTCTTCAAGGTGAATTCTGGACAGGCTGGCGATATACCGGCCTTCCTGTTGAGAAAGCATAGATGCATATTATCATCAAAGAAATGACCTGACAAGATCAAAACTCTTTTTTCCCAATCTATATTAAATTAAGCTAGCCCCCCATTGCACTTTACCCTGCCAGACGGGCCTTGATATCTTCCGGGATGGAGGTGGGCTCAAAATTTTGATTCAGGCAAACCAGACTTACCTCGGCTTGGACCACGAGGCGCCTAGCCTGTTTTTCCCAAATGGACTGGTCAAAAATGAGCTGGGCGGCAGTCAATTTCTTTAGATGGGCGTCGCATAAGAGAATTTCACCATAGCGGGCGGGAGTGCGGTAGGTAATCAGGCATTTTCTCACAGCGTAGAAAAGACCTCGTTTTTGAAAATCTGATACGCTTAGACCTTTGTCTTCCAAAAATTCCGTGCGCGCTTCCTCCAGATATTTCAGATAGTTGCCATAATAGACCACTCCCCCCGCATCCGTATCGTGAAAGTAGATTCTTTTTTCCATTTTTATTCTCCTTCGCAAAAGTAATAGAATTGGTTCTTTTGCTTCGGAGGAATTATTCTGTCCGAGAATATTCCTGCGAAGCCCCGCCTGCTTTGCGAAGCAAAGCGGGCGGAGCGTAGCAGAATAAATTCCTCCGCTCAAGAGTAAAAATTTCTTGAGTTTGGCAAATTTTTGAAAATATTGTCGTAAGAAGAAAGGCTTTCGA
>CAZUJQ010000038.1:0-19518 GCA_964620805.1 uncultured Planctomycetales bacterium
TTAAGAAGCTGCGATGGCGTGGGCGCGGAGGGTCTTTTGGTCTGCGATGGGAAAACAGATATCTATAATCCCAATGTGATCCGCGCCAGTTTGGGAAGCGTCTTCTCAGTCAAGGTCGTTGGGACAACCAATGAGGCGGCTTTAAAATTTTTGAGAGATCATAAGATGAAAATCTGTGTGACGAGTCCACAGGCTTCCAGCATCTATTATCAAGTCGACTTAACCGGGCCTTTGGCGGTTGTGTTAGGAAGCGAACACCAAGGCTTAAGCGATTTCTGGATGAGGCATGCCGATATGCAAGTGAAAATTCCGATCAAGGGCTCCGTGGATTCTCTTAACGTGGCCACGACCGCCGGGATTGTGATGTATGAGGCGTTTCGACAGAGGAACAAAGGAGGGTTTGAAGATTTATAGTGTAGTAAAAAACTCCGGGCCATCATAATGAAATTACCTTGCCAAAAACTTGATGTTAATGTATCATGTTTTATAATCAAGATATGGAGGTGGATATGAACATTGACCCAGAATTAAAAGCGATGAACGCGGCTTATGAGGCTATCAAAGATTTAGAGGAAGAGGCCATAGGGCGAGTTGTTAATTGGTTAATAGGTAAATTTTCTATCGGTCGCCCTAAAAGCTTAGCAAATGTCATTCCTCCTTCCGCAACCTCAGATAAGACTAATGATAATTTGGTTAATGCCTTTAATTCAATCGCAGAGCTTTTTGGAAAGGCAAACTATAAAACAGAATCAGATAAGGTTCTTTTAGTTGCGGCTTATCTGCAAATTAAAGAAGGGAAAGAGGATTTAACCGGAAGAGAGATAAACAGGGCATTAAATCATCTTGGACATGCTGTCAAAAATATTACAAATACTATTAGTCAATTAATAAATCGTAAACCGAGTTTAATGATTCAAACAAGAAAAGAAGGTAAATCACAGCAGGCACAAAAAAAATACAAAGTAACAATCGAGGGGTTGAAGGCGGCTTCTACTATGGTCGAAAATTCTGAGGCGGTCTCTGGGGAACAGATATGAATGTAGAAAAGAGAAGTCATTTTATTTATCAAGATGAAAGCGGTGTGGTAGGAACGACCGGTTATTTTGTGGTTGGTTTGCTATTTGTCAAAGAGCGTCAGCCACTTTATGATGCTATTAAGAGGATCAGGGAAAAGCATGGTTATTGGAAAGAGTTCCATTTTAAGGATATCCATTATTTCTCTTCCAAACGCTCGCGTGTTGCCTGCGATGTTCTGGATTTGATCTTAAGAGAGCACATTTATTTCCGGGCTTTATTTGTCTCCAACGAGAAGCTCGAGTTGAAATATTTTGATGATGAGATAGCCAACTCAAATCAACTAACGGAAGAACAAATCAGAAAAGCCAAGGCCCGTGGAATGTTTCGGGCCTATAATTATTTTACATTGGCGGTGGTCAAAGTTGTAAAGCCGTATATAGGGAAGAAAATCCGATTTCGCGAATGGATTTTCAAATAAAAATGGCCATATTTCCTATTTTCATTAGGGTCTCGAAAAGAGAACCCGTTTCGGTCATATGGCCAGTATAAAATTAGTTCCTCAGCTACGTAAAAAGTATGACATATTAGTACGTATTATTCAAGTCTGTCAAGAGGTTTCTTGGGGGCCGGAGGGATTCCCTGAATGTTTCCGTGACCGCCGGGATTGTGATGTATGAAGCCCTTCGTCAGAGGGTTGGGGCCTAATACAAACGTCTTTATCATTTTTACATTCGCTCGTCGCCAAGATGGCTGTATATGTAAACTTTTCAAGGACGTTTGTATTAATAGCTCATAGCCCATGACTCATAGCTCATAGCCTTGAGCTATGGGCCTTGGGCTATGAGCTGTGGGCTTTCCGTTTATCGCACAATGCGTCTCCAAGTCTACCTATCCCACAATGGAGTCTCTTCCCGGCGCAAGGCCATGGATTTAATCCAACAGGGCCGCGTCGCGGTTAACGGGAAGGTCATCAAAGAGCCGTCTTCTGCGGTGGTCCCCGCAAAAGATAAGGTTTATGTCAACGGCCGTTTAGTTGAGGAAAAATCCTACGAATACCTTCTCCTCAATAAACCCGGAGGATACGTTACGACGACTCAAGACCGCCACGCTGAAAAAACTGTGTTAGACTTATTGCCGGAGGCCTTGAGGCACTTGAAGCCCGTCGGCCGTTTGGATAAAGACACCGAAGGATTGCTTCTTCTGACCAATGACGGCGAGCTCGCGTATCGGCTGACGCATCCCAAATTTCGTGTGGATAAAACGTATTTTGTGCGCCTTGCCGGTTCTCTTCCAGCGCAGGGGATAAGACAATTGGAAAGAGGGGTTTTATTAGAAGGGACACGGACGGCGCCAGCCAAGATCAAAAAGGTCAAAACCGTTTCAGGCAAAAGCGAATTCGAAATCACCATCCACGAAGGCCGAAAGCGCCAGGTCCGTCTGATGCTGGAAGCGGTAGGGCATACAGTCGTTTATTTGAAACGGGTGGCTCAGGGGCCGTTGGTCTTGGGAAATTTAAGGACAGGAAGTTGGAGATTATTAAGCAGTGAAGAAATGAAGCGGAAGTTTCTCTGATTGAAGCCTTCCTTAATTCACATTCAATACTCAGCACGCCCAAGGAATTTTAGGAACTCAAGACATCTTAATCCCTAAAAAATATATATTACAGGGATTTATATTCCCCAAAATTGACAAATTATTTAGAATATAGTATGCTTATCTCATGAAAATACAGCGATTTCATCAAAACCTAACCCCCCATCTAAAGCCCAAGAGAGTCCTGATTATTTACGGCCCTAGACAAGTCGGTAAAACCACCTTGGTTCAGGATTTCCTTGCCACTTACCCCGGGCGGTATAAACTGGATTCCGGAGATAACATTCGCACACAAACGGCCTTAAGTTCCCAGGATTTTGTAATCATTAAAGAATATGTACAGGGGTATCCGTTAATCGTTATCGATGAAGCCCAAAAGATTCCGAACATCGGACAGGCATTGAAAATTCTGGTGGATCAGGTTCCCGATATTCAAGTGATTGCCACTGGTTCGTCCTCTTTTGATCTGGCCGGACAACTAGGGGAGCCGCTGACGGGCAGGAAAACAACACTGACATTGTATCCCGTGGCGCAGTTGGAATTGCGCGGACTTTATAACCCCTATGAGTTAAAAAACAAGCTGGAAGAATTCCTCATCTTTGGGGGATACCCTGAAATCGCCGTCACACAAATTAAGAGTGAGAAAATCCGTTTGTTAGAAGAGTTGACGCAATCGTATTTGCTTAAAGATATTTTAGAACTGGAACGGATCAAAAATTCCAAGATCCTGATCGATCTATTGCGTTCGCTGGCCTTTCAGGTTGGGAAGGAAGTGTCCTTGCACGAGCTGGGTCAGCAGGTCAGGGTAGATCATAAGACCGTGGCGCGTTATCTGGACCTTTTTGAGAAGACGTTCGTCATTTATAATGTGCGCGGGTTCAGTCAGAATCTGCGTTCCGAGATCGTCAAGAAAAGTAAGTATTATTTTTACGACAACGGCATCCGTAACGCCGTGATTTCCAACTTCAATAGTTTGGAGTTGCGCAATGACGACGGGCTGTTATGGGAGAATTTTCTATTTATGGAGCGATTAAAAAAACGCTCTTACCAAGGTATTTATGCTAACAGCTATTTTTGGCGCACATGGGAACGCCAGGAGATAGATCTTGTCGAAGAGCGAGAAGGGAAATTATTCGGTTTTGAGTTTAAGTGGGGTAAGAGCAAAATCAAACCACCGCGGCAATGGACCAAAGCTTATCCCGAAGCGACATTCGCAGTGATTGACCGAGAAAACTATTTGGATTTTATTGCCTGAGTCGGATAACTGCAACGGATCGCCCAAGGCCCGCTAAGGTTGAGAAAGCTGAAAATAGGGTGATGGAGATTTTTAAGTCATGAAGAAATTAAGCGATTGAAAGGAAAAGTGAAATCATGAGACACAGAAGTCTGGGATTTGTTATTTTTATCTTGATTTCGCGGTGCGCTATCGCAGATGACTCGTCAGATGGGAGAGCCTCCCTAGATAATGTAAGCCCAGAAACAAGAGAAAGAATAGTTCACGCCCAAGAGAGATGTGTGACGATATTAGAAGAAAGGAGATCACATAGGGGAAAAAATATTATAGCTCCCATCCCAATTGAAGAAGCTTTTCAAGATGAGGAAAAAATTTGTGCGATGTCCGAGTTCGCCTCTGTTTTAGTAGAAGAAATAAACCAGCGGATAGAGGAAAGGGGCATGGATACAATAAAAAAATGCAAAAAAGCACCAACCGAAGTCGAAATTGATGAGTGCTTGATCTCTGCTGTAACACAGATTGCCGAGAAGGTTTCTAAACCATGTGACGAGATGTATATCAATATCGATAATGAGCAATGTAAAGGATTAGTGCTTACTCTTATCGATGAGAAATTTACCGAAGTGTATAAAAAAAATTTAGAACCCCAAGGGAAAATCAACTATATGGTTAACACCATGTCCCCATGGGTAGTAAAATTCTTAGCATTGATCGCCTTGGCTGGGTTTTTGCTATATATAGCCGATCTTTTGTTAAAGTAGGGAAGGGCTAATGATTCAAGTTCTGATTATAGTTATTACTTGAGTTTGGCACTTTTTCGGGCTTTTGGGCCGTATTTTCAGGTAGTTCTCGTCGAGAAAGCAATTTTGTGGTATCGAAAACCTGTTTTTGCGATCCGAGAGACTTTTCCGACGACAAATTCGAAAATTTGCCAAACTCAAGTTATTATATTTCTCCTATTGAATTTAATGGGCCTTTTTGAAGATAATCCTCACGTGATTTTAGCATTCGGGATATTGATTTTATTTATTGCAACCGCTTATGGTGAGTATAAAGATAAGCAGAATTAATAAATGACGTTAGGGGGAAATCCCTTCGGGCTTTTCCATGATCACCATCACCAATCTTTCCAAGAATTTCGACCAAAGGATGCTTCTGGACAAAGTGTCTCTGAGTATCTATCCCAACGAGAAGATTGGCCTGACCGGCCCCAACGGCACGGGCAAGACCACGCTTTTTTCGATCATCTTAAAAGAGATCGAACCCACCGACGGTGATGTGCAGATCCAGAAGAATCTCAACATAGGCTATCTCCCGCAGGAATCCCGCTTTGATTCGAAGCGCACCATCCTGGAAGAGCTGACCGCCGGAGACGAAAGGATTGCCCGTCTAAAAGAAGAAAAGCACCAACTGGAGGAATTGGGGAAAGCCGATACGCCCCGTTACGGGGATGTCCTGCATGAGATGGAGGCCTTAGGCCTTTATGATCTGGAGCATAAAGCCAAAGAGATACTTTCTGGCCTGGGATTCCAAGCAGCGGATTTTAATCGCCCCATCGCTCATCTTAGCGGCGGCTGGCAGATGCGCGTCCTTCTGGCCAAACTGCTGACCTACTCTTATGATGTCCTTCTTCTGGATGAACCGACGAACTATCTGGATTTGGGCGCCACCTTGTGGCTCAAGGATTATCTCAAAAATTACAAAGGCACCTTTGTGATCATTTCCCACGACAAGGTTTTCTTAAACGAGGTCACGAATTACACGATCGTCTTGGAAGAGGGGCGTATAACGAAAATCAAAGGGAATTACGAACACTACGAAAGTTTAAAGGAAGAGCGCCTCCGGTCCCTGGGAAAAAGACAGAAGGTGGTGGAGAAAAGAAGAGAGCAGTTGGAACGATTTACGCAACGCTTCCATGCCCAGCCCAACAAGGCCGCTGCGGTCAGGAATAAGCGCAAGATGCTGGAACGTCTGGAGACCATCGAGATTCCCCCGGAAAAGCAAAGCATCCAGGACTTTGAGTTTCCTCCTGCCCCGGCGAGCGGTTATACCGTGGCCATCTTGAAGGAGATTACCAAGTCTTATGGCGAAAAGAAAGTCTATGAGAATCTGGATTTCGAAATCACCCGCGGCCAGAAGGTTTGTCTCGTTGGCGCCAATGGGGCTGGCAAATCCACGCTCCTCAAAATGCTGGCCGGCGTTATTCCACCGGATCACGGGACCATTCAGTTTGGTCACGGGGTGCAAGGGGGGTATTTTTCGCAGACCCGTCTGGACGTCTTGAACCCACAGCGCTCGGCCTTCGAGGAGGTGGCCTCCGCGGTCACCGGAGGGGTCCCCGCGCTCAAAATAAGGACGTTGCTCGGGCTTTTCCATTTTCATGGCGATGATGTCTTTAAACCGGTCCAGGTTCTTTCTGGCGGAGAAAAAAGCCGGGTGATCTTGGCTAAGCTCCTCATCAATCCCCCTAATTTTATTTTGCTGGATGAACCCACCACCCACTTGGATATTGACGGAGTGGAGGCCTTGACCGCGGCCTTCAAGGCGTACGAGGGCACGCTTTGCTTTATCAGCCACGATCTTTTTTTTGTCAGGGAGATTGCCAACCATATCGTTGAGGTGGAAGATGGCCAGCTCAAAAATTATCCCGGGGGGCTCAGTTATTATCTTGAAAAAAAGAAAGAGGAGAGGATTCCCTTAGAAGAAGCGCAAGCTAATTCCCCGGCCGACAGCCATCGGGCCAAAAGACACCCTAAGGAAGCCCAGCCCCCGGAAAGCCCGGCGGTTCTGGAACTCAAGCGCAAACACCAGGAGGCCCTTAAAAGAATCGAGCAGATTAAAAAGACCATCCAGGATCTCGAGAAAGAAAGAAAAGAGCTCGAGACAGAAAGCTATATTAAGGCGCGCGTCCTTTCCCAGTCCTTCAGCGGCCGCGACCCCCATATCCTCAAGGAATACGGTCAGAGGTTAAAATTCATCCAGAAAAGAATCCGAGAGATCGGCAACACCATGGATGATCTCAACCAAGAGAAAAGAGAAATCACAAGATGAATCCAATCCACCGAGGGAATCGTGGGAGATTTTCTGGATTTTCTTGTTGATTGAATCTCAGCGCATAGTAGAATGGAGTCAACCGCTCCCAAGGGGATAAAGGAGATATGAGCTATTATAAGCTGTTGGGTTTTGATAAAGAGCCGTTCTCGACGAGCCCGGATCCCCATTTTTTTTACCTCTCCCAAGCTCACGATACGGTTTTGACGAACCTTATTATTGAGCTCAGGCTCAAGAGGGGCCTTTCCGTTGTCTTGGGCGACGTGGGGACAGGGAAGACGACCCTCTCCCGGAAACTCATTCAGGAGTTGAAAAGGCGCGAGGACTTCCTCTTTCACATCATTTTGGATCCGAGTTTTGAGAATGAGGGGTTGTTTCTGACCTCACTGGCGAGGAATTTTGAGATCCTTCCCGGGACCGGGTCATCGTCTACGCTGCTCGATCTACGCGATTCCCTGGAAAGATTTCTCTTCCAAAAGGGCATCCAGGAGGGCAAGACCGTGACGCTGATCATTGACGAAGCCCAGAAATTGAGCGAGGGCTCTCTGGAGCTCTTGCGCGTCTTTTTAAATTATGAGACCAATGAATTCAAGCTCCTTCAGTTGGTTCTGCTGGGTCAGATGGAGTTGGCCTCGAAGATTATGAAGATCCCGAATTTTTTTGACCGTATCAGCTTTAAGTTCACTTTGACTCCTCTGGATTTTAACGAAACCAGGCAAATGATTGAGTTCCGCATCAAAGAAGCGGGATATAACTCCCGCATGCGTCTTTTTTTGGATGAGGCGATCCAGGAAATTTACCAGCATAGCCAAGGGTATCCCCGCCAGGTCATTCTGCTCTGCCACCGGGCCTTGAAAAACTTAATCCTAAGAAATAAGTGGGTGGTGGATGCCGCTTTGGTCCGGGGCACAATCGAAGAAGAGATAAAATCAGGATGGCTCAACAAAGACCTTTTAGTCCAGAAAAGCAGTTATTGAACCTGATTGAGAACCCCGGCCCCCACCCCACGGTTGCCCTTCATCAAAAGACTTTCGAGTATAGGGGAGGGAGCTGGTTTTCTCTAGGGGCGTGGCGGGGGAGGATCTCTTTCTTCAGGGATCGGGCCAAGCGGGCTCTCTCATCAAGAAAACCCCGGCCCTTAAACGTAAAGAGAATCAAGGCAGTTTTTTTAATTTGCGCATTTGTGTTAACCAGTTTTTTTATCCGGTATTGGATCGTCTCCCTTATGGATTTGAGAAAATTATCGAATATCGAGATGGGAGTTAACCGGCAGGACGGCTTTTCCTCTCTTCCCCAAATCCCCGAAGCTCCCGAGGCCTTACTCCTCAAACAGCCTCTGTCCTGGTACCTGGAAAAAAGCAGGCAGAAGAATATCTTTAAGATGGGCCCACCTGCACCTCGTCTTGAGGCACCATCGATCGAAGCGCCTTCTTTTTCAATCGGCGAGGCCATCAAACATTTGAAACTTGTGGGGATTTCCTGGTCTGGCGACCCCTATGCCATGATCGAGGACACCACAGCCTCGCGGACGTTTTTCGTTAAAACCGGCGAAACCGTTGGCGCGATCAAGGTCAAGGCCATATTCAAAGATAAGGTTATTTTGAGCCATGAGGGCCAGGAGATCGAATTGAGATGAAAAGACCGTGCTTAAGTGTTGTTGCGCTGGCTGGCCTATGTTATGGGCTGTTCTTTTTCTTTGGAGATTTTATCGCTGAAGAGAATCCTCTGGCTCAAGACAAGCCCATTTCGCCAGAGGCCTCTCTCCCGCCCAATTCCTTGGATCCCTCTTTGATTGCCCCGGAGCCATCTTTGCCCACAGCCATGCAGGGCCGGATTTCCCTAGATTTGCGGAATATCGAAGTCGTGGAGGCGTTGAAATTTTTGGCGATGAAGGCCGGGATCAACATCATCACCACCAAAAATGTCACGGGCCGCGTGATCTTCATGGTGGAGAATGCGCCCGTCCAGGATGTCTTTGACATTATGCTGCGCTCCAACGGTCTGGCGTACATAAAACAGGGAGACATCTATAACGTGATGACGGAGGCGGAATACCACGCGCTTTTCGGCAGAAAATTTACAGATCCGCGTCAAGTGAAAATCTTTAAACTCAAATATGCCATCCCCGATCAGATTCTCAATCTTTTGGGAAACTTAAAAAGCGAGGTGGGCCGCGTCTTGGTGGAATTGGATTCGGGAACGGTGGTCGTTATGGACACCCCGGAAAACATCCGGATCATGGAAGAGACATTGATGTCGCTCGAGCAAAAAAATACCGTGAGAGTTTTTAATCTGAAATACGCCCGCGCCAAGGAGGTGGAAGACCAGCTTAAAACCCAGGTGGACGCGAAGAGAGTGGGCACAATCAAATCGGATGAACGCTCCAATCAACTGATTGTCCAGGCGCTGCCAGAGAGGATGGAGGTGATCGAGCGGTTGATCGCGGCCTTGGACCGCAAGACCAAAGAGGTCCTGATTGACACAAAGATCATCCGGGTGAATCTGTCGGATAAATTGAGCGCAGGGATTGAATGGGAGGGATTGTTCGACGTCTCGCGGCAGTTCGGGACGACCTATGTGGGCTCTTTTCCCTTTAGCGTCCTTCAGCCTTCCAGCAGCAGCTTTCAATCCCGCTTGGATTTTCTGAAATCTCAAAGTGGTATCGGCGCCTATCCTTTTAGCGGCAACACCTCCAGTGTCGCTTCCAGCACCAAGATCACCACCGGCGAAAGGCTCCATGTGGGCATCATTAACAGCAAGCGGGATTTTGATCTTTTGATCAAGTATCTGCAGACTTTGGGCAAGACCCAGATCCTCTCGAACCCTAAGCTGGTTGTGATCAATAATCAGGAGGCCAAGATCCACGTCGGTGCCAAACAGGCGTATGTCACCACCACGACCACCACCGGCCAGGCCCTCTCCACCGTCTCTGAGCAGGTCACCTTTGTGGATGTCGGCATTCAGTTGTCGGTTACGCCGACCATCAATGACGAAGGGTACGTGACGATGAAGGTCAAGCCCGAGGTCTCCAGCGTCATCTCCACCCTGACCACGCCTTCCGGCAACCAAATTCCCATTATTGATACGTCCTTGGCGGAGACCACGGTCATGGTCAAAGACGGGGTCTCCATTATTCTAGGGGGCCTGCGCAAGGAAGAAAAGACATCCAACGTGGAGCAGGTTCCGCTCTTTAGCAAAATTCCCCTTCTGGGGGCCTTATTTCGATCAAGCTCCAAGGGGGTTGAGAAGACAGAATTGTTGGTGATGCTCACCCCGCACATTGTCAGTGGCGATACCTTGGTGACCGGCGAGGAAGAGAATTCAAGAATGAAGCCCTATCGGGGATATGAGAATGAATAAAAAAGGGATCTGGATTGTGCTGATGGCGGTCGTTATCCTAGGGCAGGGGATGGGGCTCTTTTATTGTCTCCGTCATGCGCGGGCGGTTTCCCAGGAATTGCAGAGTGTCCGGCCCGAGTACGAAGAGATTGCTGCTGAAAATCTGCAGATGAAGAATCGATATGATGAGCTGACCGAAGAGCACAAGACCCTGAAACAGGACTATGAAAATCTGACAAGGCAGTCCCAAATGTTGTTGGAGGAGAGCCGGAAGATTAAGGAGCTAACGAGTTCACTGGAACAAACCCAGAACGAGCTCAAGGCCTTGCAAACCCAAGACCAAGAGCTCACCCATCAGGACCAAGAGCTCACCCGCCAAAATGACGAACTCGCCCGTCAGAATGCCGAAAGGGAACAAGAGATCAAAAAGCTTAAGGAGGCCCAAGCCCAGCTCACCCAGCAGGACCAGGAGAGGAAGGCCTCTGGGGAGGCGCTGGCCCGAGAGCTCGAAGAATACAAAAAGAAGTATGAGGAGCTTCTTGCAAGCCATACGGCCTTGGAATCCGAAATCAAGAAGACCCCTACGAAATTTACCGAAATCGCCCAGCAGGACCGGGTGCTGATCAAGGATACCGCCCTGATGCATTATAACCTCGGCGTGTTTTATACTTTAAACAAGGAATACCGCCAGGCGATCGGGGAGTTTGAGCGGGTTTTGGAGCTGGATCCGGAAGATGCCTATGCTCATTTCAACCTGGGATACATCTATGCAAAGCATGTCGTGGATCAGGAAAAAGCCGTCGAACATTTCCGGTATTTTTTGCAAACGGCTCCCGGGGATGATGCGGATGTGGAGTGGGTCAAGGAATATCTGTTGACCCACCGCGCCTATGAAGCCAGGGATCCTCTTAAACAAATCAAGTGAAACAAAAGCCCCAAGATGCCCAAAAAAGTCGACACGCTTCTATGGGAGGCCCTGAAAGAGGGAGGGATCATCCCTCTCCCGGAGATCGACGATCTCTGGCAGGAGATGGGAAGCTCCCAGGAAAGCCTCCAAGAGCTTTTGATCAAACGAGGCCTTCTGACAGAAAAAGAGATCGTGAAGCTCTGGGCCGAGCGGTTCCATCTGCCCACCCGGGAGCTTAAAGAGCTCTCCATCCCCCAGTCTGTCTTGGATAAGGTCCCGATCAAAATCGCCTCGTATTATGGATTTATCCCGCTGGAGATCAAAGATGGATATTTGACCATTGCCGTATCCTCTCCTTTGGAGTTAAGAATACAGGATGAGATCCGCACCCAGCTCGGCTATCCTATTGCCGTTGTCCTTTGCTGTCAGGAGGAGATCCGCGAGGCGATGAAAAGGTATTATGGTCTGGCCGCTGACACCCTCGAGAAAATCGTTTCCACCGGCTCCGCCTTGACTTCTCAGGTCTCTCACCAGAGTGTTGAAGATATTGAGAAACTGGCGGAAGACGCCTCGGTCATCAAGCTGGTCAACCAGATTATCCTGGAGGGGTGGAAAAAACGCACCACGGATATCCATCTTGAACCCTCCCGGCAGGGGGTGAGCCTGCGTTACCGCGTGGATGGTTTGCTCTACGATGCCTATGTCCCACCGGAGATCAAGAATTTTTTTAACGCCATCATTTCCCGCATCAAAATCATGTCCAATCTCGATATTGTGGAACGGCGGCTTCCTCAGGACGGCCGCGCGATGGTCAAGGTCCACAACGAGATGCTCGACTTGCGGATCTCCACCATCCCCACCCCTTTTGGGGAAAGTATCGTCATACGGATTCTTCCCTCCAAGATGTTCTTCAGCCTCGAAAAGCTGGGGTTGAGCGTCAGAGATTTAGAGACCTTTGAGATATTGATTCAAAAGCCGTACGGCATTATCTTTGTCACCGGCCCGACCGGCAGCGGAAAGACCACTACCCTTTATGCCAGCTTAAGCCGGATCAATACGCGGGAGCGTAAAATCATTACGATTGAAGATCCCATTGAATGCGAGATGGCCGGGATGACCCAGATTCAGGTTGCCCCGGAGATCGGTCTGGATTTTGCTTGGGGTCTGCGCAGCATCTTACGGCATGATCCCGACGTGATTATGGTGGGAGAGGTGAGGGACCTGGAAACCGCTGAGATCGCGGTCCGTGTCGCCCTGACCGGGCATCTGGTTTTCTCCACCCTGCACACGAACGATGCCGCCAGTGGCATCACCCGATTGATCGATATTGGTGTCGAACCCTATCTGGTGGCCTCGAGTGTCGAGGCCTTCATCGCCCAGCGGCTGGTGAGGGTCCTTTGTCCGAACTGTAAATACGAAGATCCCAAGGCCCCTGTGGAATTAAAAGCTCAGATCGCCAGAGACCTGAAGTTGGGATCTCTTAAAGAGGCGAAGATCTTTCGTGGCCGAGGTTGTCCCAGCTGCAATGCCACCGGATTCTGGGGACGGACGGCCATCTATGAGGTGCTTTGCCTGGATGAATCCATCCGGGATTTGATTTTAAAGAAGACACCCTCCAATCACATTCAAAGACAGGCCCTCTCCCAGGGCATGCGCACTCTGCGCGAGGATGGCTGGCAGAAAGTCATTCACGGGGTCACGACTCCCGAAGAGGTTGTCAAAGTGACTTCTGCCTCAGAGGTTTCCTCCGCCGGAGGGAAAACCATCGCCTTTTCTTCTCCCACGATGACGAAAGAGGTCTCGGGGCACGCGCCCCGGGAAGAAAAGCGCTCTTACCAGCGTCTTTCTAAACGCCTCAAGATTTCTTACAAGATCTTTCGCAGTGCCCAAGAGCCGGAGTCCCAGAATCCGCCTCGAGAAAAGCACGCGATAACGGAAAACATCTCGGCGGCGGGATTGATTTTTACCTCAACGGAGCCATTGCCCGTGGGGATGCTTCTGGAATTAAAGATCGAATTGCCCCACGCCCAGAAGGTCTTTGAATGTCTGGCTAAAATCCTCAGAGCGGAGAGGATTCCAGAAAAGGAACTCTATCATATCGCGGCGAGTTTTTTGGATCTTAATAGTGTCCAGCGGTCGTGGTTACAGAGGTGTTTTGAGATGGAAAAAAGTTTTTAATGAGGGAGAAGGGTGCCGACCTATAAATATCAGGTTAAAAAGACACCGGATCTAATGGTGCGAGGCACCGTTGAGGCGCTCTCCGAAAAAGAGGCCGTTGAAAAACTGGGCCGGATGGGATATCTTCCCATTAAGCTTGAAGAAGAGCTTTCAGTTCCTGGCGCTCCTCGTTTTCCTGCGGTTTTCTCCCCTCGTTTAGGAAGAAAGATCAAGTCACCGGAAATCACGGTCTTCAGCCGTCAGCTGGCCAGCCTGCTTAAGTCAGGGGTGGCCATCTTGAATGCTATCCGCATCATTATGGAACAATCCGAAAATCCCCGCTTGCGCTCCCTCCTGCACCAGATTCACGATGCCGTCAGAGAAGGCTCGTCTTTTTCCTCGGTCCTGACCCAGTTTCCGGATGTTTTCCCGGCGGTTTATGTGGCCATGGTTCGTGTCGGGGAGACCAGCGGCTCTCTGCCGGAGGTCCTTTTAAGGATGGCCCATTACCGCGCAAAGCAGGAACAAGTCTTCTCGCACTTTCGCATGGCCCTGATTTATCCCTTTTTCATGGCGGTCGTGGGATGCGGGACAGTGATTTTTATGCTGAGTTTTGTTGTGCCGCGGCTGATGCGGGTCTATGAAAGGCTGGGGGGAGATCTGCCCTTGCCGACTCAAATTCTTCTTTCCGTGAGCACGGGGATCCGTAGGGAAGGATTTTGGATTGTTTTGGCGGCGGCGATTGGACTTTTGCTTTTAAGGCAAGAGCTGCGAACTCAACACGGAAAAATCTTCTGGAGTTCCCTGAAATTGCACACCCCTTTTTTTGGAAGGTTCATTCTCAAAACAGAATTGTGCCGTTTCGCCAGGGGCCTGGGGCTATTGATCGAAAACGGGATCCCCATCCTGCGCTCCCTGGATGTCGTCATTCCGCTTCTGCAGAATGAAGTGATCAAAAATCAGCTTCGGCAAAGCTCCCAGCAATTGGAACAAGGTGGGTCGCTGGGACGGTTTTTGAAGGATTCGCCGTGGATCCCGCCTTTTATGAGCAATCTGATCATCGTAGGGGAGGAGTCGGGAAAACTCAAAGAATCCTTAGCCGAGGTGGCCGACAGTTATGAACAGGATATCGAGGAGGCCGTCAAGGTCTTAACCAGTCTCGTTGAGCCTCTCTTGATCTTGGCCATGGCGTTGGTGGTGGGTTTCATTGTGGTTGCGATGCTGCTTCCGATATTTCAGATTAATATGATGATCAAGTGAATCGTACAAAGCGAGAGTGAAGTTGCCCAAGTTGCCGATGTTGCCGATGTTGCCTTTTGGAGGTTGCAGAAAGGTTATTTGAGGTTGCAAAGCCTTAACCCAACAACAAATTGTCGGATCAATCAGTAACCTTGGGCAACTTAAGGGCAACTTTAAAAATATCAGATGAATCAGGTAACCTCGGCAACTTCGGAAACCTTGGAAACATCGGCAACCTATGTTGGAATCGAGAAATAATCTATTGAAAAGGAGCACGGATGAATAACCCAAAAACCTCAAGAGGTTTCACCCTGATCGAACTCATTTTAGTGGTCATGATCATCGGGGCGCTGGTCGCCATGGTCATGCCCCGGCTGGTGGGAAGAAGCGAACAGGCCCGGGTCACCGCGGCCCGGGCGGACATTCAAGCCAATATCACAACGGCCCTCAAGCTCTATGAGCTGGATAATGGAAATTTCCCAATGACCGAAGAAGGCCTGAGTGCGCTTTTAAGCAAACCCGCTTCGGCCTCCAACTGGAATGGCCCGTATCTAGAGGCAAAACCGCTTGATCCATGGGGAAAAGAATACCAGTACCGGTATCCGGGAGAGCACGCCCTCATCGGATACGATTTGTTTTCGCTGGGACCAGACGGTGTGGAAAGCCCGGATGATATTAAGAACTGGGAATAGAGGATTCACATTGATCGAAGTCATGGTGACAACCGCGGTCTTGTCGTTGGGGATCGTTTTGATCTACGAATCATTTTTCATTTGCCTAGACGCCTTTGAGAGAAGTAAGCGCTTTTTGGTGGTCCTCCCCTGGGCCCAGGAGAAGATGGTCGCGCTGCAGGATGATGTTGGCCGAGGAGGCTGTGCCGCCTTCCTTGAGAGCCCCGGCGAAGGCACCCTTCAGAATAAAGATTTTCGCTGGAATGCCGCCTGCCGTACGATCGATGAGGAAGGCGGTCTGTACCAGATTGATTTAACCGTGACTTGGCCTCAAGGGAAGGGAACGGGTCGTTTGGTGAGAAGCGCCTACGCAGGGGCCGAACATGAAGATCAAGAAGGCCAAGGACCAAAGGGCCTTTAGTTTCATCGAGCTTCTCGTGATCACGGGGATGATTTCCGTCATTGCCCTGGCGGGTTATGCGACCTTGAGCAGTGGTATAAAACTCTGGCAAAAGATCAATCAGCCGCTCTTAGAGGAAAACGTGGACATTTTCTTCGAGCGATTGACCCATGATCTTATAAACAGTTTGAAATTCAAAACCATTCCCTTGATCGGAGAAAGAGAAAGCCTAGAGTTCGCTTCCTTTATCTACAGTCCGCAATTTCCTCAGGGCACCCTTGGCCAGATTATTTATTCTTATGATCCATCTCAAGAGGCCTTACACCGATCTCAAAGAGATTTTTCCCAGATTTTTTTGAAGGAGACCGATTCCAAGAGGCTCCTTTTAAGCGGCTTAAAATCTTTGAAGCTTCAATATTATGATTATAACAAAGAGAGCAAAGGATATTCCTGGAAGGAGGAGTGGGGGAATCGGCAGGAGCCTTTGGCGGTTTTTCCGTTGGCAATCCGCGTGGAGTTGGAGATGGAGAGTGAAAATCAAAGGCATGCATTTACGAAGACGGTTTATCTGCCGTTGGGGGGCTGAGGGGCGCAAGAGGGGCAGCATCCTAATGATCAGTCTTTGGTCTTTGTGTTTTCTGACGACGTTTGCGGTCCTTTTGGGTTACGGCGTGCGCCAAAAATTGAGTTTGGTGAAACGCCTCGACGAACGGGACCAACTGCGTTTTCTGGCGCAGGCAGGGGTTAAAAAGGCGATCAACGAGATCAGGAAAAAAGACAAGCAAAAGGCCTTTTATGCCCTGAAAGATCCCTTAAGCCATGATGAGAAAACATTTAAAGAGATCCCCTTGGCGGGGGGTGTGTGCGAGGTCTCCTACCGCGATTCCGACGCTCCCCTTAAAACCCCCGGCATTCGCTATGGCTTGATCGATGAAGAAAGCAAGATCAATTTCAATAAAGCCTCCTTGGAGGTTCTGGAACGTTTTTTTAAGAACCTTTTGGATTTCGACGAGATGGAGGCCCAGGAGCTGGCGGCCCGGGTGGTGGACTGGAGAGACTCGGATCAAGAGCTTTCCATTCCCCTAGGGAGCGCCGAGGACAATGACTATGAGGATCTTTCTTCTCCTTATGAGGCCAAGGATGCAGACCTTGAGGTCTTGGAGGAGCTGCTTTTGGTAAAAGGAATGACGCGGGAGATTCTGGATCAAATGCAGGATTACATAACCGTCTACGGTGAGGGAGAGGTGAATATCAACACGGCGTCGCGCCTCGTCCTCTTGGCGCTGGGGTTAAATGAGGATTTGGCTGATAAAATCCTTGACTATCGTAGAGGCAAGGATGCCGAAAGCGGAACCGTGGATGATCATGTTTTTGAAAATCCCTCTGAGATCCTTCCTCAGCTCTCGCAGGCGTATCCCTTGGGCCCGTCGGATGTCGCTCAATTGAGCGGCGTGGCCGGACAGTCTCTGGTCACCAATTCCCAGCATTTTACGATCCGGAGCATAGCGCATCTCAATCAGGGAAAGCAGACGGCCCAGATCGTGAGTGTGGTGGATCGCTCGGGAAAGATTTTGTATTGGCAGGAGGCGTGGGGGAGATGACTTCCAGCCAGGACCTTATCGGCATTGATTTGGGCGCAACCAGCGCAAAGCTCGTTTGGCTGCGGGTCTCTGGGCAAAAAAGTGAGCTGGTGAACCTTTCATTTTTGGATCTTTCGGGAGCAACGGATGAGGAAATCGCCACGCGGCTTAAGGAATCTTTTCACCAGTGGAGAATCAGAAAGCCGCGGGTGATTCAGTCGGTCTCTTCGCAGTCGATGATCTTAAGGAGCCTGGAGATTCCTTCCATGGATCCCGATGAGATCAAGGATATTATCGACCTTCAGGCCGCTCGGCACACGCCCTACTCCCGTGAAGAAATCATTGTCGACTATTCTACGATCGCAGCCGACCCTTCCCGTTACACGAAGATTCTTCTGGTGATCGCGCCGCGCCAGCACCTGAAGCGATATAGGGATATTTTGGATAAGGCGGGTCTTTCTCCGCAACGGATTGTTTTTGCCCCGGAGGCGCTGGCGTTGGCCGCTGGGAGAATGCTGGGTTTGGAAAAGACAGCGTCGCCGGTGAGCGTTGCTCACCTCGCGGAGAATACAACGGAATTTCTCATGATGGATCAGGGGCAAGTTGCCTTTGTCAGATCTTTTCCGTTGGGCATCCGGGAGCTTCTCCAGGACCCCTTAAAATTTTCTCCTCAATTTGTTGCAGAGATTAGAATGTCTTTGGAGGCAAGCCAAGAGGAGATAGAAAAGGCGTCTTCTCACCTTTTCCTTACCGGTGCCCTACCAGAGCCGGCAAAGCTGGCAGGGTCTTTAAGCCAGCAAATCTCTTTGCCTGTCACCTGCCTCGCCTATTTACAAAATATTTCTTTAAGCGAGAAGGCCCGGGAAACTGTGGCCATGTTTCCCGATGTATCTTTTCTTAATGCCATGGCCGGAGTTCTTTCGTTTCCCACCGCGCAAGTGAATTTGATTCCGGAAGAGCTCAAGTCCAAGAAAATAAAAGAACAGAAGGCCAGGGATTTGATCCAAATGGGTGTTTTGACCCTTGCCATAGGTGTCTTAATCCTGGCGTGGCTGGGGGGCGTCCTTTATTTTCGCCGTCTGTATTTGAATACGCTTAGAGTCCAATATCAGCCCATCCATGAAGAGGCCGGTGGGTTGGAAAGGGAATTATCCCGGGTGACTCTGGCAAAAAAAACCCTGGCCAACCGGGGCTATTCTCTTAAAGCGCTTGTGGAGCTCTACGATGTGGTTCCAGAAAATCTCGAATTGAGCGAGATCCGTTATGATGGCCAGGGAAAATTTCTCTTGAGAGGAAGTGCGCAGTCCATGTCCGCGGTCTTTTCTTTTGTGGAAAGCCTGGAAAAATCCCTGTATTTTATAAACGTCAAAACCCGTTATACGACCCAGAGAAAGCAGGGGGCCGCAGAGATCGTGGATTTTGAGATCGATTCTGGACTGGAAAAGAAAAAAGGGTAGGGGAGTGGGAAGACAGAAGCTTTTAGGGGTGATGGCCATTTTTTTTGTTTCCTTAATGCTGGCCGATCGTTTTCTGATGACCCCGTTTTTGCGGGAGCGGGCTTCTTTGGAAAAGGCCATCGATCAAGAAAACCTCAAGATCAAAAAAAGCCTGCATCTCCTCGCCCAGAAACAGAAAATCTTAAGTCAGATCCGGGAATTCCATAGCCTTGAGAGCTCCCCCGAGGTCAGCCCGGCCTCTTTGTTTACAGAAATCGAAAGTCTGGCAAAGAAAAGTCTGGTTTCTTTGATGGATATGAAGCCGGTGGAATTCAAAGAGGCGGGTGTTTTAAAAAAATACAGTTTAAATCTGCGGCTGGAGGGTGGGATGGAAAGGCTCCTGGAGTTTATGTATTCCGTTGAAACCTCAAAAAATCAGTTTCTGATTGAGAAATACCAGATGATTCCCAAAGCCAAAGGCTCCGAAGGTGTTCTCTGCAATATGACGGTCTCCCGCGTCGTTATTCCGTAGCCTTCCTTCAAGAGTGATTTTTTCGGGTTGGCAACTGTCGAGGTTCCGTGATGGCTGCTCTCCGGGAAGTACTGAAGACGAGATCCGGTACTAATACAAACGCACAAGATAAGCCTCACTGCGTTCGGCACTATCTTGTCCATAGGGGCTATCGCCCCTCTGGCGCTCCAGAATGCTCCTCTTCGTCGCATTCTTCCGCTGTCACCCCTTGGGGGATTGCTCACAATCCCCCAAACCCCCTCTTGTTGTATCGGAATTTCATCTTTGAAATTCCGATACAATTAAATAAATTGACAGCAATAATATCTTTCTTGAGTTTGGCAAATTTTTGAAAATATTGTCGTAAGAAGAAAGGCTTTCGA
>CAZUJQ010000039.1:0-19380 GCA_964620805.1 uncultured Planctomycetales bacterium
TCGAAAGCCTTTCTTCTTACGACAATATTTTCAAAAATTTGCCAAACTCAAGAAAATAAAAAGGAACGTTATAACAAAAATTTTGATTTTTCTTATCATGTAAAAATCCCCATGCCCGGGATTTTGGTATGGCCTTGGAAAGACAAGAGTTTTCTTCCTCCTAAAATGAACACAAAAAACCCTATTCTTCGAAAAGCCGAAGAATAGGGTTGATGCTGTGTTGCCATTTTACATTCCCCATTGGTAGCTGGCTAAGCTAAACACAAGGGGATACCCGATACCTCTAATGAATATGCAACCCTGACCGCTCCACCTTGGTTAACCGAATTTTATAGTTTTTACGAAAAGCCTGTGCTCGCTTATACGCAAACTTTACGAACTCCTTCA
The DNA here is from genome assembly GCA_964620805.1 of uncultured Planctomycetales bacterium. Classification (GTDB taxonomy): domain Bacteria; phylum Omnitrophota; class Gorgyraeia; order Zapsychrales; family JAHFFX01; genus CAZUJQ01. The sequence goes on from CAZUJQ010000039.1 coordinate 388, forward strand.
CCGACATCCCTCTCGTTTCTTTGTATATTTCATCTTTCCAGCGCCACACTTCTGTGAGTGCACGATCATCTTGCATCATGTCGACTTACCTCCATTGGGGTTATAATTTCAAGCCTTTTGTGATAACCCATTTCAACGTTAACACTATAAAACAACTCAGCCTTACGTAAATTCGCCAAATGACGATAGTTCCATGTTATAACCGCATCAAGTTCTTGAACAGTCGCTATCGCAATATGCAAAGCATCCTCCATTTTGGAGGGAGGAATAATTTTTCTGGTTAAGTATTCTTCAGCAAGATCCTCAGCCTCAGGGTTGGATTTGATTTCTTTAGGCGCATACTCACTGATCAGCTTGGAAAGTTTCAACCTGATATCATCCGTAGCCCGGTCAATTTCCAGAAATACGATATCGGAAACATAAATATCATAAATCCCCTGACGTACTAGCTCAAAAAAATCTTTCGTGGTCGCCATCTTTTCGGGTGAATCTTGGGCAAAAAGAAAATTCCACGTTGAAGTTTCAATATAAAGTTTTAGTTTGCGCACTGGTTAAATTATCTCACATCTCTGCCTGGAAAACAAAATAAAAATTAGAAGGCCCCTTACTTCAAAAAAAATGTGGATGGATGTTTGTCTTGAAACTCAAAGTCCAGCCGGGGTCATTTTGCATCAACCGAACAAAAGCGATGCCTGAGGGACTTGGGCTAAATTGGCAGGATAAAAGATGTCAAGCGGTTATGATGCTTGAAACAATTTTCCTAAAGGTTGAAACTCATCGGTTTGCTGACGTTCCAGCTTTAAGCGGATTTCTTCAAAACGCCTTACCGTTTCCTGGGAGTATAAACGCTCTCCACAATGAAGACATACCTGAGCCTTAATGGTCAAAGCAGCGGTATGCTCCCCCCCCCGTAAAAGTTTTTCAACTTCTTTCTCAATCAAGCTCCCCCCGCACACTGGACACTTTTCAAATGGTTTTTTCATGCTCACTTTTTCCTTTCTCGAAAATCGATCCACAGATCGGGATCAGGACGATAAACAGTAATCAAAACAGCCCATTGACTCTCAACATTATAAGCCCACACACTATGAATGGGATCCCCGCTAAACGATTGGCCATGGATTAAACAACTGGGATAGGGTTTGTCAGCCGAATATTCCTCAATAACTTCCCCATGAAAAACAGAGAAATAAATCTCATCTATCTTTAATTGATCGGCTTCCGCTTCCTCATCGGCATGATCAGTGATTTGAATGCGATCATTTTCAATCGCTCTAATGATATTAGCTATTTTCATTACTGATAAAGTATATCATTAGTTTTTTTAATAGTCATCTATGAAGATGTTATAATCTCTTGAAAATTGCATCCCGCATTTTTTACCCCTCTAGGAAAGTATATCTACCCATAGGGGCTCGCAATGGTTCGACTGCGCTCACCATCCCTCGCGAACCATCCCGAGCGGAGTCGAGGGATCGTGAAGAGTTATCGCCGAAGGCGATTTTCTTGTTGTATCGGAATTTCAAAAAGGTTATGGCGATACAACAACTGTAGGGGGTTTGGGGGATTGCAGGCAATCCCCCAAGGGGTGACAGCGAAGAAATGCGACGGAAAGGAGCATTTCTGAGCGCCATAGGGGCGAAGCCCCTGTGGAAGATAGTGCCGAACGAAGTGAGGCCTATCTTGAGGTCATCTTAGCAGATATTCAACTTTTTTAAAAAGAGACTCTAAGGCTTGGTTCTGCGGATCAATCTCCAGGGCTTTTTGAAGATAGGCTCGGGCACCGGCAAAATCTCCCTGTTTATAGGCCATTTGCGCCAGGAGGTGTAGGATTTCTGCTTTTTCTTCGGTGTAGGGGAGGACTCGCTCGAGGGTTTTGCGGGCGTTAAGGTAGTCGATTTGATCGTAATAGAGCTGGGCCAGGGACTTGTACGAGAAGATAAACCGGGGGTTTAATTGGATGGCCTTCTCAAAATTCTTGATGGCGAGATCGATGCGTCCGCTGTTTCGATAAACCCCGGCGATATTGTGATAAGCGACGGGGTTGGCGGGGTCCAGAGCAATGGCCTTCCGGTATGTTCCCTCGGCTTTTTGAAGGAAACCCCCTTCGGCGTAAGCCATGCCCAGATTGTTGATAACGCGGTAACTGTCGGGCGCATGCGTCAGCAGATTTTCATAAAACGTGATGGGGTCTTTCCAGTCTTGATTCCGGACGATAGTCCGGCCACAGAAAAAGACGAGGTACCCGCCCAAGAGCGCGCCTAAGATAGGTTTGAGATGTTTTCTTTTAGCCGCCTCCCAAGGCCGGGAGATCACGGCAAGAAAGATCCCGATCAAAGGGAGGTAGAGGAAGTGCTCGTACAAAAGGGCGTTGATCGGGATTAAAAGATTCGAAGAAGGCAAAAGGCCGATAAAAAACCATAAGATCCCAAAGCTCACCACCCGCCGGTGCTTGAATTCCCTCGTGGCCAAAAAGATCAACCCCAAGAACAATCCCGCCCCGAGTACAACCGCCCACCCTGAAAACAAAGACGTCGCCAACGCCACAGACCGCTCGACGTGCAAATCCAAAGGCAGGAACAGAAGCCCAAAGTAAACGGTCAGCACCCGAAAGAACGTAAAAAGACGCACATCAAAGTTTGCGGTGAAGACATTTTCTTCTTTGTAAAAGTTAAAGGTGTTGTTAAAATTTAAAACAGTGGCGCGAAGGCAAAGGTAGACTCCCGCCACCAGAAGAAACGGCCCTATCGAACGGATCGCCGTTAGGATCTTTTCTTTGAAGGATGAAGAGCCTTGCTTTAATATGGATTCGATGAGCAAAAGATATCCCGGCAAAACAAAGGCAGTCTCTTTGCTCATCAGCCCCAGGATATACAGAATCAGGGAGGAAAGATAAGGGAAAGAAAGATAAGGCCTTAAGGGCTGAGGCTGCCTCAGACGAAGGCGGGTATAAGATATCAGGCTTAAAAAGACAAAAAGGCTTGTCAGAGAATCGCTGACGGCATTCGCATAAACCACGGCCTCGGTCTGCACGGGATGGATGAGAAAAATCAGGCTGGTCGAAAAAGCCAGCCCCTGATTTTTAAAGAGGAGAAACAAAAGCCAATATAATAGAAGGCTATCGACCGCGTGAAGACAGGTGCTGACGATATGATACCCGGGGGCCCAATCCTGCCAGAGATGCCATTCCAGGGAAAAAAGCAGAAGCAAAACCGGGCGCCAGTAATTGCTCAAAAGATAATGCCCCGCGATGGCATTTTCGGAAAAATATTGCGGGAGATATTTCCAGTCTTGGATGTAGCGGTTTTTCAGGATAAAATCGTCGTCGTCCCAGAACATCTCATTCTGGAAAGAATTGGCGTAGAGCCCGAGCCCTAGGAGGAAAAGAAACGCCGCAATCAGGACGTGCCGTTGTCTTAAGGGAAGGTCTTTGGGGAGATTCATCACCTGGATCCTTTAAGCAGAATAACTTTCATTGGAAAACCCAGCGCGATTTATGATATAACTAATTTCAAATTTCGCAGCGTTTAATTTAAAAAAGTAGGGACAGACCCTACTTTTCCCAGAAGATGACCCGAAAAAATTCCCTTTCCTTGATAGAAGCGACTTGCTGTTTCTGCCTTTTATCCGCCCTGACCGGCTGTGATGCCGTGTACCGTCTCCTCTACAAAGAGGGAGCCGAGGAAAAGGAGCTGTTGGGGAATTTGGTTTCCGCAGAGCCGAATCCCAGGGTCGAGGAAATTCAGAAAACGCTGAAACTGTACGGATACAATCCCGGGGCAATTGACGGCAAGTTGGGCGTCCATACACGCAATGCCATTGAGAAGTTTCAAAAAGACCAGAACCTTGTGGTCAACCGCCTCGTGGATCGGGCGACTTGGGAGAGATTGAATATGTTTTCCAAAAAGGGCCTGGTCTTTCAAGGCGAAATCAATATGCGTCAGGTCCAAATGGCGTTATCCCATGCCGGCATGAATCTGGGGACAATCGACGGCAGACCCGGGGCCCAAACCCAACAGGCCTTAAAGGCCTTTCAGAAAGCCCACGGCCTAAAACCGGACGGAGTCATCGGTTTTAAAACCTTAACCAAGCTCATGGAATATTTGCCGGATGCGGGAAAATAAACTCCGTAAAAATTGCATAAAAGAGGCATTTGTGTTATATTCAAACTGTGAATGAAAATAATTCAGATAATGAAATAAAATATTTACCCCGCTGGATCACCTCAAGCGTCGAAAGGGCCCTAAGAGACCATCCGGTTGTGGTCATCACGGGGGCTCGTCAAGTGGGTAAGAGCACTTTTCTGCGTCATGCGGATCCTACACGGGTATGGCGGTATGTGAGTTTTGATGACTTTGATCTCCTGGGGCAGGCTGAACGCGATCCAAAATCCGTTTGGGCAGGCTTGGAGCAGGTTGTTCTCGACGAAGTTCAGAAAGTCCCTGCGGTATTATCAGCTGTAAAGCAGGAAGTTGATAAAAGAAGGCGTCGGTTTCAGGCCGTTCTTTCGGGTTCGGCCAATTTATTGCTCATGCAGAAGGTCAGTGAGTCTTTGGCTGGCCGGGCCGTTTATTTTACTCTGTGGCCCATGGCATTGGGAGAAACAGTTGGACATCCCGCTCCAGAGATTCTTAGCAATTTATTGGCAGGGAGGCTCCCAACAGAAGGGGAGATTCAAAGGAAAGATGAAGATCCCTTCAGGGTTATTAGCCGAGGATTGATGCCGCCGCTCCTTGAGGTGTCAGGCGAAGAGGCTGTCACCAGATGGTGGGAAGGATATGTAGGAACTTATTTGGAACGCGATCTCAGGCAGATTTCCCAGGTTGCTTCTTTAACAGATTTTAAGCGTGTTATGCAGTCTGTCGCGCTTCGCAGCGGCCAGCTGATCCATCAATCGGATCTGGCGCGAGAGGATGGCATTTCCCAACCGAGTGTTCACCGTTATATAAACTTGCTTGAAACCACCTGTGTTGTCCAGCGGTTGCCCGCATTTGCGCGCAACCGGACAAAACGGCTGATCAAGTCGCCTAAGTTTTATTGGGTTGATGCCGGTTTGGCGGCCTATCTGGCAGGTTATTTTGATGTGAGGTCTTTAAGCATGGCTAGGGAGTGGGGTGGGTTTATGGAGACATTGATTTTTCATCATCTGCGGGTGCTTGCCCAATTGATGGTCCCTCGGCCAGAGATTTTTTACTGGCGGACAACAGCCGGCCATGAGGTCGATTTTGTCTTGGAACACGGTCGCTGGCTTGTGGCACTCGAGGTCAAGTTATCCTCGACGCCTCAATATTCCGATTGCGAAGGATTAAGGTTATTTCTTGAAGAGTACCCGGAAACACGTTGTGCGGTTTTGGTGCATACAGGGCGTGAAATTCGGCGCTTGGGAGAGCGGATAATTGCCCTGCCTTGGACGTTGTTATGCGGAATGTCATAAGGGAACTTGGCTGAAAAGAAAATCTTTCTTATGAAAATCCACGAATATCAGGCAATGGAGATCTTTCAAAAGGCGGGGATTCCTGTTTCCTCCGGATGTGTGGCCACGGAGCTCGAAGAGGCCCAAAAGATTGCTGAGGATATCGGTTTTCCCGTGGTCTTGAAGGCCCAGATTTTGACCGGGGGCCGGGGCAAAGCCGGCGGCATCAAAATCGCCCGAAACCCCGAAGAGCTTAAGAAATCTTTTGCTCTGCTCAAAGGAATGACGATTCACGGATTCAAGGTGGAGCGTATTTTCATTGTGCAGGCCTTGGAGATTCAAAGAGAATGGTATCTGGCGGTCACGGTGGATCCTTTACAGGGGGATGCTGTGGTGATCGCTAGCCGTGAGGGCGGCGTGGACATCGAGGAGGTTGCCAAAAGCCATCCGGAGAAGATCCAAAAGCAGTACCTAAATGGTCAGAAAACATTTGATTTAACCCAAGGCGCCTGGCTCAAGGACTTATTCCCGGATCCACGGGCACAGGCGATCGGCGCCAAAATCTTAAAGGACCTGGTCGATTTGTTTTATCGATACGATTGCACTTTGGCCGAAATCAACCCTTTGGTCGTTGACCGTCAGGGAAGCTGGTACGCGGCGGATGCCAAGATCAATCTGGATGACAATGCGCTTTTTCGCCATCCCGAACTTCAAGCCTTACGGGATGTGGCCTCCGAGGATCCCGACGAGCTGGATGCCAAACAAAACGATCTGAGCTTTGTCAAGATGGAGGGCGACGTGGGCTGCATCGTCAATGGCGCCGGGCTCGCGATGGCGACGCTTGATATCATTCAGCTTTTGGGCGGCAATCCGGCTAATTTTCTCGATGTGGGGGGTAGCTCCAATCCCCAGAAGGTTTTGAATGCGTTAAGGATTATTTTAAAGAATCAAAAGGTAAAAGTCGTTCTGATCAATATTTTTGGCGGGATCACCCGCTGCGATGACATTGCTAAAGGGATTTTAGAGGCCAGACGGCAATTGGATATCCAAGTGCCTTTGGTGGTTCGTCTGACAGGCACCAATGAAAAAGAGGCCAAAGAACTTTTGGCCGGCCAGGGGATCAGCTCGGTTGCTTCGATGCGGGAGGCGGTGGTGCGGGCGGTTGAGTTAGCAAGGGAAGCGTAAGAAGCGGAAGCCAGGAGGACGTTAGACGTAAGACGAGGGACGTGAGGCGAAGGACGAACACGTCTAACGTCTTACCTCTTACGTCCCTCGTAAATATTCTGAGCCATCGGGGAGTTTTTTATGTCGGGGCTCACCCTGCCTCGCACCGAGGTGCTTATATCCTTGGTGCTCCCTCGGGCCGAGTCCCTAGCGTTAAAGTCCCTCGGGACGACTTCGTCCCGAGGGGCAAAAGCTAAAGGGACTCGGCACCGAGGGAGGTCGGCACCGAGGTGAGCGAGCCCGTAGGGCGAGTCGAAGGGTCTTTCGCAAAAGATCCTTCGGCTCCGCTCCCTGGCCCGCCAATCATCCAGAAAGCCAGGGCGGGCAGGATGAGGGGTCGGAAAACTCCCCGACCCCTCAAATATTCTATAGCTTGACAAATGAGCATTCTCATTGACCAAAATACGCGAGTGCTGATCCAAGGCATCACCGGACGCGACGGGTCTTTTCATGCCCAGCGGATGCTGGAGTACGGGACCCAAGTGGTCGCGGGGGTAACCCCGGGAAAAGGTGGCCAGAGTATTCTGGGGGTTCCGGTTTTTAACACGGTGGCCGAGGCCAAAAGGCAAACGCAGGCCACGGCCGCGGCGATCTATGTCCCGGCGAAATTTGCCAAAGACGCGATCTTGGAAGATATCGAAGCCGGAATGGAACTCGTCATTTGCATAACGGAAGGGATCCCTGTTCTCGATATGGTCGAGGTCCAATGCCGCCTTAAGAAGAGCCGGACCCGCCTGATCGGGCCCAACTGTCCAGGCGTGATTTCTCCGGGGAAGGCCAAGGTCGGCATTATGCCCGGGCACATCCACGAGCCCGGCCCCGTTGGGGTGATCTCCCGCAGCGGCACCTTGACCTACGAGGTGGTTTATAACCTCACCTTAAATCACTGGGGTCAGTCGAGCTGCGTGGGCTTAGGCGGAGATCCCATCATCGGGATGAGATTCTTGGATGTCTTGGAACTTTTCCAGGGCGATCCCCAGACCCAGGGAATCGTGATGGTGGGAGAGATCGGTGGGGAGGATGAGCAGATCGCCGCTCAATTGATCAAATCTAAAGTGACCAAACCCATCGTGGGTTTTATCGCGGGCCGCACCGCGCCCAAAGGTAAGCGCATGGGCCACGCCGGGGCCATCATTTCCTCGGGGGATACGACCGCCGAAAGCAAAATCCGCGTGTTAAAGGAAGCCGGGGTCGTGGTCGTAGACTTTCCGGATGAGATTCCGGCTGCCCTCAACCACCTCACCCGGCCCCCGTCATCTAGCTCGCCCGGCTGTTGATAGGAGAGTTTTGCTGCTTTATATTGACAAACTAATTTAGAATGGGTAAACTTTTTAAATAGAGGTGAACTGATATGACTATCGTTAAAACGCTAGGGAAAGGGCAGGTGGTTATTCCTAAGGCAGTGCGAGAAGATCTCCATATTAAGCCCGGAACACCTTTGATGCTACGGGTGGAGGCTGATCGGATTGTCTTGGAACCCCTTCCAGAGGATCCAATCAAGGCCTATCGAGGAATCCTTAAAAAACGTGGGCCCTCAACAGCAGAGCTGTTGAGATGGCGTCGAGAGGAACGGGATCGTGAGTCGCGCGAAACTGCTTGACACATTCCCCCTCGTACGGTTCTTCAAAGATGAGCCAGGGGTTGAGAAAGTTGAGAAGATTCTTATACTCTCACGGCAATCCCGCCAATCGCTTCTCATGTCTGAGATTAACGCAGGAGAGCTCTATTACGCCATCGCGAGAAAGGAGGGGGAGCGGCGAGCAGAAGAAATACTCGCTTCCTTGACGCTATTTCGTATTGCACTTATTCCTGCCACATGGCCATTGGTGTTAGAGGCCGCACGCCTAAAGGCCAAGTACCCCTTGTCCTATGCCGATTGTTTTGCTGTGGCCACCGCGCGGAAGCAAGAAGCCACGTTGGTGACGGGTGACCCAGAGTTCAAACAGGTAGAGGATCTAGTTTCGATTGAGTGGATCTGAGAATTCATGGCGAGTAGGCCCTGTTATCAACGACGTCAATGAGTAACCTTCAGCGATCGGCACCAGCGTGGACGGGGCCAACAATACAGGGTTGACCTGCAAGGGCAGTTCGTATCTGAGCTATCCTTAATGCTAGTTGGAACAGGTATGGCAACGAATGAGGGACCAGCAGCCTCCAGCTAAGATCAATCCTTTGCCGTAACGATAGCATGAAGAAAAAGAAATGAAAAACATCAACCCTTCGACAGGCTCAGGATTGATACTGAGAGGCCCCTGCGCCTTGCTGTCGCAAGACAGCAGCAGGGGCCATCGAAGTATCAAGAACGTCTTTTTGTCCGCCATTCATCAGAATGCTGGGAAGACGACTATTGCGCTGGGGTTGTACAAGCTTTTCCGGGAACACGGATTGCGCGCCGCCTTTATGAAGCCGGTGGGCCAGCGGGTGGTGACTGTCAAAGATAGACACGTGGATAAAGACTCCTATTTGATGGGAGAGGTCTATCACTGTTGGCAGAGATTTAAGCAGATGAGCCCGATCACCCTGGAGCGCGGTTTTACCGAGCGGTATATTTTCCATCCGCACAAGGAGGCCTTGCGCCGGGAAATCCAAAAGGCCTTTTGGGAGCTGAGCCGCGATAAGGACGCCCTTATTATTGAAGGCACCGGCCACGCGGGCGTGGGCTCGGTCATTGATTTTTCAAATGCGGATGTCGCCAGCCTCTTGGGCTCGCAAGTGATTATCATTTCCGAAGGGGGCATCGGCAAGAGCATCGATGAGATTATGCTCAACAAGGCCTCTTTTGATTTGCAGAATGTGGAGATCCTGGGTGTTATCATCAATAAAGTCCTTCCCGAAAAATACGCCAAGATCAGACGGACCCTTAAGCAGGGATTGAAAAATAAGGGCATAAGACTTTTGGGGGTGATTCCCTTGGATCCGGTCCTCCAGTCTCCTACGGTCCGACAGGTGATGAACCAGCTGGGCTTGGGGCTTTTATGCGGCAAAGGTCTCCTGGATACCCATGTGAGGCATACGATTGTGGCCGCCATGGAGCCGCAGAACATGATCACTTACCTAAAAGACGGCGCCCTGGTCATCACCTCGGGCGACCGGATCGATAACATCCTGGTTTCCATCAGTACCCACCTTATCAGCCGTGGGGTAAGATTTAGGATCGCGGGGATCATCTTGACCGGCGGCATGGTGCCGGATGTGCGAATTGGGAATCTCTTAAAAAAGAGCAAGATCCCGGTCTTGTTATCGCCCCAGGATACCTATACCGTGGCCGGCAAGATCGAATCCCTGATTTGCAAGATTGAAAAGACGGATAAAGACAAGATCAGAACCGCCATGCGCTTGGTGAAAAAATACGTGGATGTGGAGGCGATTATCAAGAATCTGCGATCTTAAATTTTTGTTGATTTCAAAAAGGCCGTGTGCTAGTATCCCTCTTCTAATATTGCATAAAGATTGTAATGATATGACAGATAATAGGGAATATTGAAGTTATAAGGACCACAAGCACAGGTTATTACCCCATTACCCAAGCTTATCCCTGAATATCTATCAGAGATCTCAATAATCTCAGAAGCTGACAGCGCTGGGAGTCTCTCATGGGCGAATTCCGTATCCGCCGAGGCCGGGATCTTAAAATAAAAGGGGCAGCCACCCCAGAAGTTGTCTTAGCCTCCCTTCCTTCCCAAGTAGCCCTTAAGCCATCCGATTTTCGAGGCTTGAAGCTTCGTCCTTTGGTCAAGGTGGATGAGCTGGTCAAGGTGGGAAGCCCCCTCTTCGAAGACAAATTCAACCCCCAAATCAAAATTGTCTCACCGGTCAGCGGAAGGGTCTCTGCCCTTGTCCGGGGAGAAAAAAGGGCGCTGTTGCAGGTGATCGTGGAAACCGATGGGAGGCAAGAAGGCCTTTCTTTCCCGCGGTTCACGCTGGACAACCTCAAAAGGCTTTCCCGCCAAGATGTCCTGAATCACCTTTTGACAGCGGGGTTGTGGCCTTTCATTCGCCAGCGGCCCTTTTCCAAAGTGGCCAACCCCAGAGATACCCCCAAATCGATTTTTATCCATGCCATGAGCACCGAACCGTTGAGCCTGGATGTCGATTTAATCCTCAAGGACAAACACGCCGAGTTTCAGGTCGGATTGGAAATTATTCAGCATTTAACCCCGGGCCAGGTTCATCTGTGTTTTCACAAGGATGCCCAATCCCAGGCCTTAACCGAAGCCAAGGGAGTTCAGATCCATAAATTTGAAGGCCCTCATCCTGCGGGAAACGTCAGCACGCACATCCATTATATCGATCCGATTAAAAAGGGAGACATTATCTGGTATATCGAGGCTCAAGAGGTGTTGCGGATCGCCCTTCTTTTTCTCAATGGGGTCTTTGCGCCGGATCGTTATGTCGCCGTTACCGGAGAAGGCGCCGAAAACCGTTCCTATAGGAAGACCGTGTTGGGCGCTTCTTTGTCGAGCCTGTTGGCCCCGATGGGATCGGGGCAAGGGGGCTATTTTAAAGAGACCATGCGGTATATCTCGGGCAGTGTCTTAACCGGAACCGATGTGGGGCCGGCGGGGTTTCTTTCCTATTATGATACTCAAATCACCGTGATTCCCGAAGGAGGGAAGCGAAGACTCCTGGGTTGGTTGGTTCCGGGGCTCCATCGGTATAGTTTCTCAAAGACGTTTCCATCGTCTTTCTTGCCAGAGAAGGAAGCCTCCTTGGACACCGATACCCACGGCAGCGAGCGCGCCATTGTCCTCAATCACATTTACGATGCCTATGTGCCGCTGGACATCCTGACCTTCTTTCTTTTGAGGGCCGTCATTTCCGGCGATATCGAGGAAGCGGAGAGACTGGGGATCCTCGAGTGCGATGAGGAAGATTTTGCCCTGTGCTCTTTTGCCTGCCCTTCGAAGACGGATGTGGGCGGGATTATCCGGCAGGGATTGGAGACGATTGAGAGGGAAGGGTAGGAATTTAAATCGCAAATCCCAAAACACAAATTATAAATGGTTCGACTTTGCTCACCATCCTTCTCCCTCGCTTTTCGCTCGGGATGGTGAGCGGGAAGCGAACCAGAATCATCCTGAGCGAAGTCGAAGGACAATACCGAAATACCAATCCTAAAGCCCAAAATAATGACAATGAGCCTTATCATTCCCCGTTTGGTCATTTTGGGAATTCGGTTTTGTTTATTGTTTGTCCCTCGGATCCCGAAGATTTATCGAGAAATCCTCGGGATCTGAGGGATGATTTGGGATTTGTCAAATTGTGATTTAACAGGACTGAATCCCATGTGGAGCTTAGAGAAGAGTTTAACCAGGTTCAAAGAACACTTCCGAGAAGGGAAACCCTTAGCAAGACTCTATCCCCTCTTCGAGGCGATCGACACCTTTTTATTGACACCGGGCAAGGTCACGAAAAAGGCTCCCCATGTGCGCGACGCCGTGGATATGAAGCGCGTGATGAGCTTTGTTGTCATCGCGCTTTTGCCCGCGACTTTTATGGGGATTTATAATACCGGTTATCAAATGCTGGTGGCCCAGAATCTTGCGGTTAGCTTTTGGCATGCCTTGGGGTTGGGGGCGTCTAAGGTCTTGCCGATCATTCTGGTTTCCTATCTGGCCGGAGGATTTTGGGAGATTTTATTTGCGGTGGTGCTGCGGCATGAAATCAACGAAGGATTTCTGGTGACCGGCATCCTTTATGCCCTCGTTTTACCCCCGACCATGCCGCTTTGGCAGGTGGCAGTCGGAATTTCCTTTGGCGTGGTCTTTGGCAAGGAGATCTTCGGGGGGACCGGATTTAATATTTTTAATCCGGCGCTCGTGGCCCGGGCCTTTGTCTTTTTTGCCTATCCGGCGCAGATTTCCGGCGATGCCGTGTGGGTGGCCGTGGATGGGTATACGCGGGCAACCCCCTTGGCGGTTGCGGCCGGTGCCACGCGCGGGGGCTCTGCGGTTGAGGCCTTGGCCACGGCCGGTTATAGCTTTAACAACATGTTTCTGGGTTTCATCCCCGGATCCGTTGGAGAGACCTCGGCGTTGGCCTGCCTTTTGGGGTTGGTTTTTCTGCTCGTCACTCAAGTAGCGAGTTGGCGGACCGTCTCAGGGTGTGTTTTGGGATTGCTGGCGATGAGCGGTGTGTTTTATCTTCTTCGGGGACCGGAGAAACTAGCCTTCTTTTCTCTTCCAGTGCATTGGCATTTGGTGATGGGCGGATTTGCCTTTGGCGCGGTCTTTATGGCCACGGATCCGGTGTCGTGCGCTGCCACGAATGCCGGCCGGTGGATTTACGGATTTCTTATCGGGGTGTTGTCGGTCTTAATCCGCGTCATCAATCCTGCCTATCCGGAAGGAGTCATGCTGGCGATTCTCTTCATGAACGCCTTTGCGCCTCTCATTGATCATTTTGTGGAGGAGGCGCATATTAGAAAGAGGATGAGGAGACTTAGAAGTTAAGTAGTAGAGTAGCGCTCGCTACTTTATTTGGGGGTTGATTGAGTTGAAAGGCAATCGTTCCACATTCATCTTCGCCTTTATCGTCTGTGTGGTCTGCAGTGTTTTGCTGGCTGCGGTTTCCGAAGGCCTCAAGGCCAAGCAAGAGTTCAATGCGAATTTGGATGTTAAGAAGAACATCCTGAAAGCTGTGCATTTGAAGGAGCCTGTGCCTGCGAAGGCCTCGGCCAAAGACATCTTAAAGATTTATGAGAGCAAAATCGAAGAACTCGTCGTTGACGACCAAGGCCGGCCCGTGGAAGGGAAAAAACTCTCCCAGATCACCGAAAAAGAGCCCAACCTCCATCCTCTCTACATTTATAAGGAAGGAGAAGGGGAAGGAGAAATCGTAGCCTATTGTTTTCCCATCGTCGGCCAAGGCCTGTGGTCCACCCTGTACGGTTATTTTGCCTTGGAGGCCGATGCCACCACGGTGCGCGGGATCACGTTTTACAAGCATGGAGAGACGCCGGGGTTGGGCGCGGAGATTGAGAAAGACTGGTTTCAGAACAATTTTTTGGGAAAAAAGATTTGGTCCAAGAAGGCCAACCAGCTTACCCCCATTGCCGTGGTAAAAGGGAGGGTGGCGGATCATTACCACGGCGAGCAAGCCGAACATTACGTGGATGGAATAACCGCCGCCACGATCACCAGCAACGGCGTAACCAAAATGCTGGACAAATGGATCCGGGCCTATGAGCCGTATTTGAGCAAGATCAGAAAAGGATAGGCCAGGCCCGCTGGATTTGAATTTAGGCCAAATATTGCTATACTATAAATTGAAATCACGTGGGCACTGGAGAGCTCGAGCGAGCTGGGAAATTCTAAAGATAATTTTTCATTATCAGGAGGAATCCTATGCCAGAGACACTTCTATCCAAAAAGAATCGAAAGATTGTTAAAGACGGATTGTGGGATGCCAATCCCATCACCTATCAAGTGTTGGGCATCTGTTCCTCATTGGCAGTGACCACTCAATTGAAGACCTCTTTGGTCATGGCCATAGGGCTGACCACTGTGACTGCCTTGTCCAATGTGGTGATTTCCCTTTTACGAAACTATATCCCTTCCAAAATCCGTATCATTGTGCAGTTGTCGGTGGTTTCGACATTGGTCATTACCATTGATCAGATCCTCAAGGCTTATATGTTCGATGTCAGCAAACAGTTGAGCGTCTTCGTGGGGCTGATCATCACCAACTGCATTGTCATGGGACGGCTCGAGGCCTTTGCCATGGGCAACCCACCGTGGAAATCGTTTCTGGACGGTCTGGGAAACGGCCTGGGGTATAGCTGCATTCTTATTATTTTGGGAATCATAAGAGAGATTTTGGGAAGCGGGACCCTGTTGGGTTATCATGTGGTTCCCCAGTCATTTTATCAGGCAGGATACGTCAACAATGGCATGATGGTCTTGGCGCCGGGCGCATTCTTCTTGTTGGGGATCATCATCTGGATTCAGCGGTCCATCTCGGGCTATGTAGAAGGCCGGTAAGGGGGCAAATAAAATGGAACATTATATTAACCTCGCTTTAAAATCCATTTTTGTGGAAAACATCTTGTTGGCCTTCTTTTTGGGGATGTGCTCGTTTTTGGCCTGCTCCAAGAAGGTGGAGACCGCCATGGGGCTGGGGGTGGCGGTTGTGTTTGTTTTGACCATTACCACACCGGCCAGTTGGGCGGTCAAAAATTTTTTGTTGAAAAAAGGGGCTCTGGGCTGGGCCGGGCTGCCTAATGTGGATTTGAGCTTCTTAAGTTTTATTACTTACATTGCCCTGATTGCGGCCATGGTCCAGATTGTGGAGATCGTGGTGGATAAGGTCTCGCCGGCGCTTTATAGCGCCCTGGGGATATTTCTCCCTTTGATTGCGGTCAATTGCGCGATCTTGGGCGCCGCGCTCTTCATGGATCAAAGAAATTATAACTTCCCTGAATCGGTGGTCTTTGGCTTTGGTTCAGGAGTGGGGTGGGCCCTGGCGATTATCGCCATGTCCGCCATTCGAAAAAAACTGGGTTATTCCAATATCCCGAGTCCCCTTCGGGGGCTCGGGATCACCATGCTTTTAACTGGACTCATGTCCATCGGGTTCATGTGCTTTGCGGGAATCAGCTTGTAAAGACACTCCAGAGTTAAAACTAACGGTCAAGTAGATCGGTCACAAGTCACAAGGTCACCACGCCACATGTCAGAAGCTAAAATTTTGTTTTATGGTTATCGAACATGTGTCTTTGTGACCTATGACGTGTGACCAATCAGCGTTCTTCAATAAACAATGTCATTCCTCGGATTTATTCTCCTCAGCACCGTTGTCTTCACCGGCGTTATCCTTCTTTTGGTCGGGCTGCTGTCTTTTATCGAAGCCAAGCTGGTGAAGGCCGGCAGCTGCAAGATTTTAATCAATGACGATCCCAATCCTCTGATTGTGTCGCGGGGTAAGAATTTGCTTTTTACCCTAGGCGGCAGCAAGATCCTTCTTCCCTCGGCCTGCGGGGGCGGCGGGACGTGCGCTTTGTGCAAATGCCAGGTTCTAGAAGGTGGGGGCAATATCCTTCCCACCGAGACAGGGCAGCTGACCCGCCGAGAACAAAAGAATCACGTCCGTCTTTCCTGCCAGGTCAAGGTCAGAGGCGACATGAAGATTCGCATTCCGGATGAAGTCTTCCATATCAAAAAATTTGACTGTACAGTACGATCCAACCGCAACGTCGCCTCCTTTATTAAGGAATTGGTTCTAGAGCTGCCTTCGGATGAACCCCTTCATTTTAAGCCCGGCGGTTACATCCAGATCGACGTCCCTCCGTACCAAATCAATTTTAGAGATTTTCTGATTGAGGAGGAATACCGCCCGGAATGGGATAGGTATAAACTCTGGGATTTAAGGGCGGAAAACGACGAATCCATTTTCCGAGCCTACTCCCTGGCCAACCACCCCGGGGAAAAAGGCATTGTCATGCTGAATGTCCGCATCGCCACTCCCCCCTCGAATAACGGGACCTTGCCACCGGGTAAGGCCACCTCCTACATGTTTAATTTGAAACCCAGGGATAAGGTGACTATCAGCGGGCCATACGGAGAATTTTTTATCAAGGAGACCGGCCGGGAGATGATTTATATCGGCGGGGGAGCGGGCATGGCGCCCTTAAGGAGCCACCTTTTCCATCTCTTTCATGCGCTCAAGACCCAGCGCAAGGTCAGCTATTGGTACGGCGCGCGTTCCAAAAGAGAAATGTTTTATACCGAAGATTTTGAAAATATCGAGAAACAATTTCCGAATTTCAAATACCATGTGGCCTTATCCGCGCCTTTTAAGGAAGACAACTGGAGGGGGTTAACGGGTTTTATTCATAGCGTTGTCTATGAAAATTATCTCAAAGATCATCCAGAGCCAGAAGAAATCGAATACTATCTGTGTGGCCCGCCTTTGATGATTGATGCCGTACAAAAGATGCTGGATTCGTTGGGCGTTTCCAAAGAGATGATTGCCTTTGATTCGTTTGGATAATCTGGCAAGGGACAAAGAGGCCAAAGCTATTTGATCCGATGCTCGCATTCCTTGGAAGAGGCCTCGGGATCGTTCTTGCACGTGCAGTCCGCTCCCAGGGAACAGCCCCTCTTAAGCGTTTTTTTCGCCACGATCAAGCCGATCCCCAAAAGCAGGAAGGAAGCTAAAAAGGTAAGGACACTTAAAAAATAATTCATAGTTTTAGTATAGGAGATTGAAAATAAGATTGCAAATGCTTTTCCAGACGCAATGAAATCCCCTCCCCTCAAAAACAAAAGACTTTCTATTTCCCAGCCCCAAGAGCTCAAGATCTTGCGGACGATCGTCGACATCACCAGCTCGGAATTGGATCTCCATTGGATCTTAAAAGAGGTGGTTAAAACGGTGACCGAGGTCACAACCGGGGATTCGGTTTTCATCTATCTTTTTGACCATAAAAAGGACAATCTGGTTTTAATGGCCTCCAAGACCCCCCACGAAAAGGAGCTGGGCAAAATCAATCTTAAAGCTGGAGAAGGGATAACCGGCTGGGTCGCCAAAGAAAACCGAGTGGTGGCCATCAAGAAGAATGCCTATCAAGATTCACGGTTTAAAAGCTTTGATGTTCTTCCGGAAGATCGATATGAGGCCTTTTTATCCATCCCCATCATTTACAAAGCCAATACGATCGGCGTCATCAATGTGCAGCACAAGCGTCCCAATGAGTACGCGTCCAATACCGTGAATTTGATCCAAATGATCGCCAAGCAGATCGGTGGTGTCATCGAAAACGCCAAGTTGTACGAAACCACCAAGCAGAAGGCCGCCCAGTTTGACAGCCTGGTCAAGGTGAGCCAGTCCATCACCTCGCACCGTTACCTCGATGAGATCCTCAATCTGATTGTGGTGGTGACCGCGGAGATGTTGAACTCCAAGATCTGCTCGATCATGCTTCTGGATGAGAAGGGCGAGGAGCTGGCGATCGCGGCCACCCAAAGCCTAAGCCATGAGTATAAAACCAAGGCCAACGTGAAAGTGGAGCACAGCCTAAGCGGCGAGGTGATTAAATCCAAAAAGCCCATCGCGGTCTATGATGTCCGCCAGGAGGAACGGTACGCCTACCGGGATCTGGCCGTAAAAGAGGATTTGACTTCGATGCTTTCGGTCCCCATGGTGGTTAAAGAAAAGGCCATCGGCATCATCAATGTGTACACCAAAACGCCGCATCATTTTACCCAGGAAGAAATCGATGTTTTGCAGATGATCGCCAACCAGGCGGCTGTGGCGGTGGAAAATACAAAGCTCATGGAAGAGTCCATCAAGGCTAGGGAGGCCTTGGAGACCCGCAAGCTGATCGAGCGGGCCAAGGGCATCCTCATGCGGATGAATCATCTCTCAGAAGAGGTCGCCTACCGGCTCATCCACAAAAAGAGCATGGACTCCTGCCGCGCCATGAAAGAGATCGCCCAGTCGATTATCCTGATGGATGAGATTCAGAGAAGATAACCGGGGGAACAGAGGACTTGACGAGCCGGAAATGTTAATGTACACTTAATCTGTACATTAACGGAGTGGTTATGGTCACGATTAATTTTACACAATTCCGGCAAAAGGCTAAGGCTTATTTCGATGCGGTTGAAAAAGGAGAAACCGTGTATATCAAACGGCGAGGTAAGATTATCGCTAAGATTGAGGCCCCCCCAAGAAAGCAGCCCTCCTGGAAGACAAAGGCCCTGCGACTTAAAATCCCCGGAGTTTCTTTAAGTGAAGCGATCATCGAAGAACGACAGCGAGGCTTATGAATGTATTCCTTGATAGCTCAGCGCTGGTCAAACGTTATTTAGAAGAAAAAGGAAGCGCGGCGGTAGAGCAGATTTGTGTAAAGGCCAGCCATATTATTGTCAGTATTGTTGCTTTGCCTGAAGTTTTCTCGGCTTTAAATCGGAAAAAACGGGAGCAAGTCGTCAGCCAACAGCAGTATGAAATTATTAAAAGGGCATTATTTTCTGAATGTGAAGAATTTTTGACGTGCCCTTTATCGCCGGCCGTGATTAAGCTGTCTATTGATTTTACCGAAAAATTCCCGTTGCGGGCGATGGATGCTTTACATCTCGCCTGCGCTGTTGATTTCAATGCCGAATTATTTGTTTCTTCCGATGAAAGACAAGTCAACGCTGCTAGAGATTTGAAGCTTAAGGTCATGCAAGTTTAAGCACAAAATGGACTTCTGCCGCGCCATGAAAGAGATCGCCCAGTCGATTATCCTGATGGATGAAATCCAGAAACATCACGGTTAACTTCCCCCTTTAAGAAAAAAGATCCCCCATCAAAAAAGAAGCTTTCCCGAGTTTGTAGCAAAAAATTAACGTAACTTATTGAAAGCAATA
>CAZUJQ010000040.1:0-18627 GCA_964620805.1 uncultured Planctomycetales bacterium
CGAAAGCCTTTCTTCTTACGACAATATTTTCAAAAATTTGCCAAACTCAAGTAATGATTTGAAGCGACCTCTTATAGAAATCCCGTTGCGGGATCAAGCCGTTTCGGTCGCAAAACTCCGCCAATTCCTTAAACCGTTTTTTCATATCCAGCCCCACGGCCCAGTGGAGTTTCTTTAAACACACCGGACACAGCCATAAAGGCCTTTCATCCGATTCCCGGCGATGGTTGCTGCCATTCATGTTGCATTCGTAGAAGATGCAATGGGCGAGCGAAAACATATGGCCGATCTCGTGGCTGCCGGTTTTAAGGGTGCGCAAAAGGCAGAGCTTAAAATCTTCCGGCCCCTTGGTGGGATCGCCGTTACGATAAATCGACCAGACCCCGACCCGGTCTTCCAAAGAGGCCTGGCCAAAGACAAAGTTCCATCCCTCCCCGGGCCACAGGTCCGAAGGGGTAAAGGCAATCAGGCCAAAGGCGTCCTTCGGCCTCCGGGGTGCCAAGAGCTTCTCAATCACATACGTGGTTAAAATCTGATGGTCTCCTGTCAGAGGATGGACACGCTGGGCTTGGGGAGGAATTACAGACAGCGAAATCGGATCGGCAAATTTGACCGGCAACTGAAAATAAATCCTCAAGAACTCCGCGGTTTGTTCAATGATCTTTTTTCGCGTGGGGTCAAAGTCCCCCAGAAGGACAACATAAATCGTCTGATGGTTCGGATCCGGCCGGGTTGGATTCTGGCCGAGGTATTGCTCAAAGGTCTGCCCTTCTTCCGGATGCATACTCAGCCAGTCGAAGGGCCCGGATGGCTTCTTGGGCTGGTGGAGAGATTTGAGTTGTTCGAATGGGCCTTCATCAAAGCTCTTCCGGGCCTCCGGAGGTGTTGGGGCTTGTGCGCGAAGCTCCTTGGCAAACATCTTCTTATAATGACGGTACCACTCGCTCTGAAATCTTTCTTGCGGATCGTAGCGGAGTTTGAGTTTTAAGAAGTCCACAAACTGCGGATAGGCCTTGAAGATCTGGTCTCTGCGGGCCCAGCGGTGATAGGTGAGATAAAACGAGCCGTTTAAGTCTAAAGCACAATCGATGATCTTTTGAAAATCCTCTTTGGCCTTTTGTATCAGCGCTGTGGAATGTTCCACCTGCAGATTAAAGATGACACAGGCGTAATCCTCTTTGGCCCACGCCAAAAAACTCTCGTCGTCGCGCTCAATCAACCGCATGGTCCCGTAAATCACATCCACCTTCCGGGCGATGATCTCTCTTCTCACCTTCTCGATGAACTCATTGATTTGGGCACGCGGGACATAGACCTCGGTAATCATCAAAGAACCCGGGGGATGTTCGGGGTGCAGTTGCTGAATGTACTCTATGTAATCCGGATTATAATAACCCATTTGCAACTCATCCGACCAATAGATCTGGCCGTCGGTTGTCAGGTAGTGCCGGCTGTAAAGCTCAAAGGCCTGGGATTTATCGGTATGGGCTAGGACAAGGAGGTTATTCCAATCTTGTGGGGTAAGGCGTTTTTGTTTCTCAGGGATGGGGGTCTCGATGGCCACGGGCTGATAGGTTGAGAAAACCCCCAGGCGCATAAAATCAGGCGACTTCTCATCGGTCTTATACTGAAAGTCCCCATATAAAAACCCCTCCGCAAGCCTCTTTTGGACTTTGGCCGGCAGTTCGTCGGTCGTAATGACTTCTACGATTCTTTTGAATTTACTGCGCCGTTGAAGGCGCAAGTCGACAGTCGCGATCACG
The DNA here is from genome assembly GCA_964620805.1 of uncultured Planctomycetales bacterium. Classification (GTDB taxonomy): domain Bacteria; phylum Omnitrophota; class Gorgyraeia; order Zapsychrales; family JAHFFX01; genus CAZUJQ01. The sequence continues at coordinate 1,764 of CAZUJQ010000040.1, forward strand.
CCGAAAAGCCCGTATCCTCCGATGGCCAGTTGAAACAGTTCCTTATTCTCGTTACGGCTCACCTTCAGGACTTTGCCTTCAGCATCCACCAGTGTAAAAGATTCAACATCCTGAATCATGGGCTTAAACCGGCTGCCCTTGCCATGGGCGTTGGCGGACAGGGCACCCCCCAGACTTAAGTGGTCGGCGCCGGTCTGTTTTTGTATGATCCCCCATGGAACGCTATCGGTTTTCTGGACCTCATGAAGATATTGGATCAACTGCGGCCAGGTGATTCCAGCCTCGATGCGGATAATGCCTTTCTTCTGATCGAAGGAAAGGACATCGTTCATCTTCTCCATGCTGATATGAATGGTCTTTTCTCCGAACTGCTGTCCTCCCATGGCGTGCCGGCCCCCGGAGATGCTGATGGCTTTATTCTCTTTCTTGGCTCGGCGAATGATTCTAACGATATCCTGTGTGGATCGGGGGTAAACGAGCCTATCGACTTTTGTTGGGTTCAGCCGGGAGTGGACATCGTTGAGGACAACACCCTGAGAGGTGGAGATCCTTTCTGGCATGCATCCCGCTAAAGGAAGGATTGCGGAAAGGATAAGGGCGATCCTCGTCATAGATAAGGGGATTCAGTGTAAAAAAACGACCGAAACTTGCTTGAGGTTAGGTGCCGTCTATTTTTTGTGAAAATCAGGCCTACCCTACGTCTGTTCATAAGCGTTTAAAAACTCTTCGCGTTTAATTCCTGACTGGGTACAGATGGTTCGTAGCGTTGATGCTTTGATATGGGGGTGATGGGGCATGGTCAGGGGTGTTTTGGTGCCGTCTGGATTGACGCGGATCATGCCGATATGCTCTGCTTCTTTGATCATTTGAAAACCCAAAAGCGTCAAGGCCTTGATGACGCGACGCTTGGGAGCATCAATAGGAAATTTGTTCATACGCTGGTTTCGGCCACAAAGGCCTCTACAATATCCCCATCCTGCTCCAAAACGTCTTGCCCGAATGTTTGAATATGAAAGCTGATGGCAGATTTAATCTCTCGCAAGACTTCTTCATAGCTATCTCCCTCAGCCACTACAATTCCTTTCACTCCTAAAGGATAAGCCACATATCCATCTGGATGCTTTTCCACCACAACTTTAAATTGGCGCATAATTTTTCACCTCCATCCGTTTGAACTGTAGCATAACTCAACAGGGATTTCAATGGGCAAGATGATCGATCTTCTCTTCCCCAATCAGTTCGAGTAAGGCTGTTATCCGTCGGTCAATGACACTGAGTGCGCTTGCCAAAAAAAGAAAGATACTTGTTGCTAACGAAAAGGTGTCTTTGCTTAAAAGGAAAATAATAAAACAAATGCTGAACGAAATTTTGATTTTCCAAGCCCATTTTACCCTCCTTAAGCTAATCCCAGCAGCCTCTGATAAACCCCATAATCCTCGTCCCCAAAACACACAAAGACAACCTTTTCGATCGCGGGCATTTTTTTCAGGCACTCTCGAAGCGTTGAAACCGCAATTTGAGCCGCCTGATCTTTCGGAAAACGATACACCCCCGTGCTGATGCAGGGAAAGGCAATCGTCCTCAGTCCCTTTTCGTTGGCGATCGTCAAGGCGCGCTCATAGCAGCTTTTCAACAAGGCCGCCTCGTTTCGTTTCCCTCCCGACCAGACCGGGCCAACGGTGTGGATCACATACGGGGCCGGTAGCCGGTAGCCTTTGGTGATCTTGGCATCGCCGGTTTTACAACCTCCCAACATCCGGCACTCCCCCAAGAGCTGCGGCCCGGCAGCGCGATGGATGGCCCCGTCCACCCCGCCTCCGCCCAGAAGCGTCGTGTTGGCGGCATTGACAATGGCATCCACGGCGAGTCTCGTGATGTCCCCTTGGATGGCCTCGAGCTGAGCCATTTTTTAACCCTCCAGGACTTGATAAACCTTGTCGTTGGGATGAACACGCTGGTTGAGCTTTATCCCAACCGAATCGCCTTTCTTGGCTTCATTGACATTGGCGTGTTCGATCTGCATAGAATCTATTTTTTGAGTAAAATCATCATGGGCCCCTTTAATATGAATTGTCTCTCCAACCTTTAAGGGTTCGGAGAGTTCAATGATGCCCACCCCAACCTTCCCAAAATAATGACTGATCACACCAATCTGTTTCTCCTGCATTTTTCACCTCCTATTTTTTCTTATTGTTCAATTTCCAATAAACAAATACCAAACCACAAACAATATACAATTTCCAAAACAACAATATCCAAAACCCACATCATTAGGCATACATTTCGGAATTTTGGTCATTGGGCATTGTGATTTACTTGTGATTTGTGTATTGGAATTTATTACAGAGGTTACTCCTCCAGCAAATTCTCTGGAATCAACTTTCGCCCAGCGTAGCCCTCCTCGACCGGATGATACCAGCGGATATTTTTTTCGTCGCTGCGCCAGCATAAAAAAACCTCTTCTCCCTGAATCAAAGCCGGAAAATCTACGAGACCGATTTCAAAATTCCAGTCCTTATAAAAGCAGCCTAAGTCCTCTAATTCCTTCATGAGGGCTTCGATTTCTTCTTGTAAGGTCAAACACTCCGACGCCTTCTCCCGGACATTCGAGTTTTGAAGCAGCGTTCTTAAGGCGGTCCCCTTCTTAAGGATGTCTTGGACAATCTTCCTTAAGAGGGGAAGCCTTTGGCCCGCCTCCTGCACCTTAAAGTATCTTGGAAACATGAAAGAGAATTGAGTAGAATAACGCTTGGCCTTTTTGCATTCGACCTTCCCCCGCTACCCACCTTGAAATGAGAGCAAAGAACCGCCGTCCGGTGTTTCCCGGCAAAGGATACGCACATCCAAAAATTTTCTGATGATTTCCATATTCGTTAAGGCATGTCCCGTCAGGCGGTTGGTCTTAAAGCTCCCACGACCGACCAAGGCAAAAGGCAAAAGGAGCTGATCCGCCAGGTAAGGCCCGATGGGGCAATCGGTCTTCAAGTACTCTTGGGCTTGGTCCACGGCCTCCTGAGCCACCTTTTCTGCGGGATGGCCGCGCCTTCCAAAGCTGACCATGACCTCGGAAATCTTCTCGCATTCTATCATAAGCAAAACCACATTTCCTGCCCCGGGTGAATTTTTAATCTCCCGGACAATGAAATTCTCTTCAGGCCATCCCAGCTCTTTTTTAATCACCGTCCATTCTCTTTGGGCAATGGACCGGTCCAATCGCGAGATCAAGGCAACCGCCTTCCGGGAGATGATCCGGCCTCTCTCCAGAAGGTCGATCGGTTTCAATCCTCCCGATGGATCGATCCACACCTCCATCCGGCCGCCGCCCGTCGGATAAAATCCGGCCTGATGAATGTGAATCCGCACCGAAAAACCCATGCGACGCACAACCGGCAAGAAGGCCATCTCCAAAAACTCAAAGGGCGGTGCTAAAGGGTTATGAGTGCCACCCTCCAAGACGAGATGGCTAGGGGCCTTTGCCATCATTAAGGCTGGCAGAACCGTTTGCAAGACCAAAGTGGTGCTGCCGGCGGTTCCCACATTCAGGCGGTGGTCGCCGCTTTGAATGGTTTGGGGAGCAAAGGTGATTTGGGAGGAGCCAAGATCATCCCCTTCGATCCGGGCTTCTCCAATCCGGGCCGCCAGCTGAAGTGCGGTCAGATGCTGGGAAAGAAGGCCCGGCTTCTTTCGCTGGGAACGGACATTGATCATCTGAAACGGCCGGCCGGTCAAAAGCGACAACCCCAGCGACGTCCTCAAAATCTGCCCCCCGCCTTCGCCAATGGAACCGTCGATCAATAGCATATTTTAAAAGAGAATCGGTTGTGGGGTTAAGGTTAAGGAGTGAGTTGAGTAGTGGGTTTTAGGTAGTAGGTCTGGACTCACAACTCACCCTCACGACCTAACTCACTACCCAACCTTTTTACCCATTCCCTAACCCATTTATTAAGAAAATAACATCCTTTTATTATATCTGACTAACCCACCGGCACAACCCTCCGGCCACAATCCCCAGATACGTCCCTACAATATTTCCCAGGATCGCCAAAAGCAATCCCACCGAAGCCAGCCCCGGCTGATAGATCTCGGCCACGATCGGCGCCGAGGCCACGCCACCGATATTGGCCTGGCTGGAGGCGGCCACCAGAAACAACGGGGCCTTAAAGAACCGGGATGCCAATAAAAGAACTCCCATATGAAAAAAGACCAACAGAAATCCAGCCAGAATCAGAATCAATGTGGGGCCGATACTCGTCAGGCTGGCCTTGGCGCCGATCGAGGTCAAAACAAAATACAAAATAAAATATCCGATCTGGCTGGAACCAGACTCTTCGAGCTTGCGCAGTGCCGTGAAGGAAAACAGAATCCCTAACGCGGCAACAACGATGATGGTCCAGGCATAAGTCGAAACCCCGTCTTTAATGACCGGAAGGAGCTTCGCGATTCCATGAGAAATAAAGCTCGCTAAGATTGCTATCGCTAAAATGAGAAGGGTTTTTATCCAAGAAAATTCGATTTTCTGGGATTGGACACCCCTAATCTTCCGGCCTAAAGTTTCCAGGATCCTTCGGTCGGATCGATTCCACCGATCGTACGCCGTTTGAAGACCAACCATGGCAACGAGCATGCCCATCCACAGATACGGGACGATCGTGTCCACCACCACCATGGGAAGAAAAACACGATCAGGCGTACTCAACGCCTCCTTGACCGCAATCATATTGGCGCTGCCGCCCGTCCAAGACGCGGACAAGGCCCCGAATCCCGACCAGAACTGGGCACCCACAAGATTCTTAAACAGAAAAAAAACCAAAGGCGCCCCCAGCACAATCCCCAGGCTTCCGGCAAAGAACATCAGCAAGGCGAGCCGGCCCAGTCGAAGGATGGCCTTGACATCAACAGTGATCAGAAGCGAGAACAGGCTAGCCGGCAAAAAATTCGTGGATATCGTCTGATAAATTGGAGATTTGCTGTCGAGGATTCCCAGCGTTGAGGCCAGCATGGGCAGAAAGTAAATCCAGAAGACCGCGGGCAGAAATTGGAAATAGCGTTTAAACCGCTTCTGGTTGGAGATCGTGAGGACGAGAATCTCAATCGTCAAAAGAATTAAAATAATTCCTAAAGGGGATTGGATCATTGTGACCTCTGCATAAGAGCGTAAATGTTGGTTAAGTAATACAAACGCATTAAATAAATTGACAGCAATAATATCTTTGTCATTGCGAGGAGCGCTTTTTGCGACGAAGCAATCCTTTAAAAGATTGCTTCGCTGCGCTCGCAATGACATAGGAATTAAGACGTTTGTATTAGTAAGGTCAGGGTTAGGTAATGAGTTAAGTGGTGTGGTTAGGTAGTGGGTTAGAAACTCACTACCCACAACCCACAACTTAACTCACTACTTAACCTTCACCTTAAACATAGCCCAATATGACCCTACGCTCTTAGCCCTCTGCCCTTAGCTCTCCTGTTCTCTTATGCACATCTCTATTCAATCTTAACTGTCATTTTCTCATCCGGCACAATCCCAATGCCCGCCTTGACCCGTCTCAGATCATACACCCCGCAGGAACTAAGATACGGGTTCTTCTCCCATCCTTCCTTAATAAAAAACGGCGTGTCCAAATCGATGTAATCAAAGCCGCCCAACCCTGCGGCGAGGTGCGCCGCCGCGGTCATGGCCAGGGAGCTTTCCATCATGCCGCCGATCATGAGCTTCAAGGCCGCGGCCCGGGCCAGGAGCGCGATCTCCCGGGCTTCCCAGAAACCAAATTTCATCAGCTTGATGTTGATGGCATGGGCGGATTTCTCTCGAATGACCCGCTGGGCATCCGCGAGGGAACCGACGCTCTCATCGGCACAAACAACCGTGCCCGCCAAACGGGTCACCTTCTTTAGGCCCTCCCAGTCCGTTTTACGAACAGGCTGCTCTACCAACTCGGGCGTGACGCCCGCGCGCCAAAGGGATTTGAGAAAGCTCAAGGTCTCTTCCGCCGAATAGCCTTGGTTGGCATCCAGGTAAATCGCCGAGCGCGGCGCCAACTTTTGGACCGCCAAAATTCTTTTGTAGTCCAGCTCCTTATCACAGCCGATCTTCACTTTGAAAATCCGAAAGCCCTGTTGATAAAATTTTTTAATGGTGTCCTCGGTTTCGGCTAAATCAGCAATCACAATCGTGATGTCGGTCTTTAAGCGTCTGGGGCGATCCCCCAAAAATCTCCACAAAGGAATTTTCGCCTGCCGCGTGAGCGCATCCAAAAGCGCCATCTCTACCGCGGCCACGGCGGACTTGTTTCGGGGCCCTCGCTCGTGGAGTTCACGGGAAATCTGCAGATAATCCGCAATATCTTTGCCCACGAGCGAGGGCCCGATCGCCTTTAAGTTCGCCATCGTCTCTGTAAGGGTCTCACCGGTGATGTGTGTTGCGATCGCGGCCTCGCCGAAGCCTTTTGTCCCGTCACCCAATTCCAAGGTGAACAAGACATTCTCTAAATAATCATGCTGGCCCAAGGCCGTGCGGAATGGCTGAATCAAAGGCGCCTTAAGCAGACCAACAGAGGTCATTTTAATGATTGTGGCCTTCGTCATCTTTAAATATCTCCTACGCCCTTAGGCCTATGCCCTTAGCCATAAGCCATACGCCCTATGCCCTCCGCCTCTTCTCTGCCTCTCTACTTCTCTACCTCTTACTTCTCTAATACACCCCGACCACCGCCAGCAATCGCGCAAGAAGCGACCCCTTGCGGGATCCCTCCCCCAGCGAAAGATCCGTGACCGCCACGCGGTTGATCACCCGCACGCGGTCTTCCCGGCCTGCGGCCTCGCGGTATCCCCACACCGCATGGATCGCGTAAGGGCGGCCGTCGACCATTCCCAGATACAGCATGATATGGCCTTTTAAAGGGAGAAGCGTTGTGCCGCCAACGGCTTTCTTAAGAATGGCCAGTTTTTCTTCTGGCGAGGGATCGTCTTCAAACTTGGCCCAAAGCCCTCCGACCTTGGCCTGATCAACCGAGTTTCTGGGCAAGTTGATTCCCACCGTGGCGAAAACCTCCTGCAAAAACCGCGAGCAATCCTGCTCGCCGTGCATCCCTCCCCAGCCGTAGGGCGCGTTCAAGAGCTCAAAGGCCTGCTCCAAGATATGACGCGGTGTGTACGGAAGATAGCCTTCATGAACATCTTGGGCTTTCATGTAACCCTGCTTGAGCACCAGTTTTCCCTCGGGGCTGCGCCACGGAAACCAAATGGCAATCGTCGTAGGATTAACTTTATGAGCCAGGGGAAACCCCGTCCCCATACGCACATAATCATAATGTTGCGTGAGCCGGGAGTCTAAAAAGATATCGGCCTTAGATTTAATGATCACGACAAAAAATCGGGAAGAAACAAAACTTCGAATCTGGCCTAAGCTCCCCAACGCGACATTCTGGGCCTTGACCCAGCCGGAGCTTATGTTCGAAATCACCCAATGCCACCGGCCGTCCCGGCTGGTATGCAAAATACATAACGGTGTTCCAACGTCCAAATCGCTATTCTGCAGTTCATCGAATTCGAGGTCCCGGGATTTGGCGTATAATCCTTGATCGAGGGGAAAGACCTTCTGATCAGCAAAGTGCACAATAAAGCCGTACTGCAGAGGGATCTGTTCAGGGATGGCCTCCAGATTCAGATTGGCCTTGATCTCTTCATAAAACCGTGGCTGTGCTTTTCTTCCATCCTCGGTGTAAAATCCCTTTTGATAGAACTCATCCCATGTTTTTTCCAGTTGAGATCTCAATGCACCGCCGGAATACACGGACGGCATCTGAGGAATATCTTGGGTTAATTGAAGATCATTTTGAATGAAAAGATTGAAACGCTGAATTTCCTCAGCGGTCATCACAACCGTGTCCGGCGAGGGATGTCGGCTGATCCAGAAACCTGCCGTTTTCATGGCACGATCGGTATGCGCCAGAAGGTTGGGAGCCGCGAAGTACAATCTTTCCCGGCTCAGGGAGCAGCCGCCCACATAGCCCAAACCACAGAAAAAGAAAAAAATGATTATTAAGGCATGGGGGGATTTTCTCATCATCTATAATTTCTTTCCTAGAATATAAAAGCTGACATCTTCTCCCAGCCGATATCGCAGATAAGAGCGCCGGGATTGACGGAGGATCTGATACGAGTTATTTAAGAAAAATCCCTTGGCACGCTCGGAGACGGTTCCCAGATGAACACCCTTCACGTGACAGCCCCGCAGATACCCTTCAAAATATCGAATGAGTCTGCTGCCGGTCCCCGAATCCCGGAAGTTTCTATCCAAATTGATATGCAGCAAGGCCGGATATTCAGGGCTGTAATCCGGCGTACGGAATTCGCCCCTTAAGAATCCTTTCAGGAAATTCCAGAAGAATTCTAAAAAAGAGGGTCGAAGGAACATCCCTTTGACAAAGGCTTTTAAGACAAGGCACGGGAATATCCAATAGTAAAAGATTTTTTCCATCCTTGGATAATTTTTGGTCCCCATGATATACCCGATGACATCATTCCCATCAACAGCCACAAAGCACGATTCCGGTTCATAGTCGGCATAATACGTAAGAAGATCAGCCACAAGCCCCTGATCCCTCACGAATAATCCGGGCTTCTCCAGAAAAGAGGTCTCATAGCCGATCTTCCGGATGGCATCCCTGTCGGAAGGTTGATATTCACGGATTTGGATTTCTCCTGAAGGTGCGATCATTTTAAAATGTATTCTACCAAAAACAAAAGCCCAATGATAAAAACATTGGGCTTTTGTTTTAAGTGCACCTTTGGGGGTGTACTTCTTATAGTTTCACTACGTTTTTGGCTTGTTCACCTTTAGGGCCGCGGATAATCTCGAACTCAACCTGCTGGCCTTCTTGCAAAGACTTGTAGCCGTCTCCTTGAATCTCGCTATGATGAACAAACACATCATTGCCGGACTCTGGAGTGATGAATCCATAACCCTTCTGATTACTGAACCATTTTACTGTTCCCTTAACCATCTAACAAACCCTCCTTTCAAAAAAATTTCAGTCTATAGAATGAAAAAGGCCGCAAGGCAAATGATCCTTCACCTTAACGGCCTTAAGATTTCTTCACCTCTATCGACTGGATGTTAGTATGCCCTACTTTAATCTCCTTGTCAATTTATTTTTTATGAAAATCGGGGGCCACATCTGCTGTGCGCCTGTGCCAATGGCGGGCGGCCGAACGACTCTGCGCTTCAGCCGTCGCGCTTTTCAACGGTCGGCTGCAGCGGCGTGTTATGCGCCGTCGCGGGATTGCGCCTCACGGACTCGACGGATCTCCCGGATGAGGCGCTCATATGTTTCGCTGGGGTCAGCGAAAGTATCCATGAGCGACAGCGCTTTTCCCGCCAACATCATAGCCTTTTCGTTTTGCTCCAACCTGAATCGAAACAATGCGGCCAATGCATAACGGTGCACAGACGCGTGTTCAAGTTCACGGATTTCTTGGGCCGCTTCATCAGCTGCATGTTCATCGATCCGTGCTGCCTCTTCCAGATTGCCACAGTCACTTTCGATGTCGGCAAGCAGATTCTGACATTGACGCAAATGCCAGGAAGATACGACCGACTTCTTTGCGGCGTCGGTTTGATCCAACAATCTTCTGAGCTGAAGGATTGCGGCATCTCTGTCCTCGTCCATGAGACGAATCACTTCACGCATTTGGTTCAACCAATCTTCGTGAGTCATGATGCCTCCTTTGAATGCAGTTCGCATAACAATGTTTATATGGTTTCCGGCTAAACAAATTCCGCATCGCAGGACGTTGACCCCGCATCCACCCAAAAATTTTTTTGTGGCACTTCGCAAGTTTAGGCCTCATTAATAATACCCAATGGCAAAGTCGCGTCAACCGATATGCAGCCCATGGGTTATGTTTGAACATTCCGAAGACCGGCGTCTTATATGGTTTCCGTAACTCATTGTCCAATAATTCCTTTGCCATATGGCCTCCTCCCAGATTGTTTATATCTACCGTATGGCTGATTCGTTCGCTAAGCTACAACTTTTTTGTCTTTTTGTTAGAGGCTCTAACAGGCTCCAGGCAACGTCTACAGTTCAGCAGTTCATCTTGTTTGCGTAGACATCCGTTCCCTCGAAAGGAAAATTCTGACCAAACGGATCTCGTCATAAGAATAATCATCGCTGAGGATGGCCTTGACCGAAGAGAGGGCCGATCCGCCCGCCTGTTCAAACGCCGATCTAATACGACCGAACCTTGGCTGCGCCGGACGCAGATGCTCCAGATCGATCGCCGGATCTTCGCCGGCCAACTTCTCGAGATGCGTAATGATCGTTGTGACCGCGAGCCCTCGAATCTTTGCCATCTCATTGAGAGATAGTTTCTGGTGAACCAGCCGCCGGGTCTCCCTATAAGTCGACGTTGAATCTGGCCGTAGGCGTTCAATTCTCTTGAGGCCATCGTTTTTCCCTACCGCCAGGTCATGCCGACGGCAATAATCCTGAATGACCTTGGTGAACAGAGGCCCGAACCATTTTAACTTCTGTTCTCCCACACCCGTGATAGACAGAAAGCTTCTGTCATCCTGCGGCATGCGCCGCGCCATGTCCCGCAGCGAAGTATCGGCAAAGATCACAAAGGGCGGGACACCGCGTTCATTCGCCAGCTTTTTGCGCAACCTTCGCAATTCCTCAAACAAACCGTCGTCAAAACCCGCGCCTTCCTCCATGCGCTCAAAAGGCTTTTGCGTCACACCCTTGGCGGCAGCCCTTAGCTGCGGCAACATCAAACGCTCACTCCCACCCAGGAAACTTCGTCCGGACGCCGTGAGCTCAATAACCGGATACTCGCCGTCGGATTTCGACAAAAAGCCCTTCTCGATCAAAAGCCTGATAATTTCTTTAAGCTGGGTCTCACTAAATGCCTGTCCCTGACCGTGGGAGGTTAGCTGGTCATGGCCAAACCGGCGAACCCGCTCATTGTGTGAACCGCGTAGGATATCGACAATATATTGGCCACCGAACCGACCGCCGATGGCGCGAACGCATTCTAAAATCATTCGGCTGATTTTATCGGCGTCGAACTCCTCCTGGGGACACGCGCAACGATCACAGCGCTCGCAATTTTCCTTCTCATAACGTTCGCCAAAATACTCCAGGAGAAACTTCCTCCGGCAGCGGAAGCTCTCGCAAAAGGCAACGATCCTTTTGAGCTTTTCTGTCGCACGCCTGCGTTCGGCATCATCCTCAATCTGTTTGATAAAATATTCCTGTTTGAATTTATCGGCATAAGAATAAAAAAGGACGCACCTAGCGGGAAGCCCATCGCGCCCGGCGCGCCCGGTCTCCTGATAATAACCCTCGATTGACACCGGGAGGGCATAATGCACGACGAGCCGGATATCCGGTTTATCGACACCCATGCCGAAGGCAATGGTGGCCATGATGATCGCCGTTTCATCCTTGATGAACCGGTCCTGAATGCCGTGGCGGTCTTGGGATTCAAGCCCGGCATGATAGGCCTCGGCATGGAAACCTCTGGCGCACAGGTCGTCCGCCAATTCCTCCGTATCCTTACGCGAAAAGCAATAGACGATGGCCGAGCGATTTTTATGCTGCGGCGAGCGCAAAAGCTCCACCAATTCTTCAAAAGCGTTATCTTTCGGACGGATATCGTAATGAAGATTGGGCCGATTAAAACTCGAAAGAAATAGGCGCGGCTCTTTCAAACCCAAATGCTCAATAATGTCTCGGCGGACTTTTAGCGTGGCCGTCGCCGTAAGCGCGATCATCCCCACGGGCGGAAAATCCTCCCGCAGAGTCTTTAAATTGAGATAATCAGGCCGGAAATCGTGTCCCCACTGGGAAACGCAATGCGCCTCATCAACGGCGATACAACTTATTTTCAATCCGCACAAAAATTCACGGAAGGGCCCGATGGCCAACCTCTCCGGGGCCACATAAAGGATTTTAACTTCTCCGCGCCTTAAACGGGCTTTAATTTCGGCGATTTCACTGCCCGAGAGGCTGCTGTTAATCAATTCGGCCGCAATCCCATTGCCTTTAAGTCCGTCGACCTGGTCTTTCATAAGGGCAATAAGCGGGGAAACGACCAGTGTGATCCCCTCAAACACCAGGGCTGGAAGTTGATAACATAACGATTTCCCGCCGCCCGGTCGGCATCAGGACGAGCGCGTCCCGCCGCGAGAGAACGTGATGGATAATCTCCTCCTGCAGAGGCAAAAATCGGTCAAAGCCGAAATAATGCTTTAACAAATAGGATGGAGATGTTGTGTCTTTCTTTACAATTAAGCCTTCCCCGTTCACCGTCTTCCTTTCATCCCAGACAACCCAGGCGTCCCACCGGATGAGTTCTATTCGAGGGTCTCTATGGCTATATCCTCTAGCGGAAGATATAGCACTTCAAAAAATTTGCAATACAGCAAAAAGAGATATCCCCTCGAGGAAACATGGTAGAATATTGCAAATTTTTTGAAACGGTCTATACAATTCCAGCCAAAGCTCTAAGGGCTCCGCTGAGATTAAGAGTCAGCCCACCCAAGCCCGGGCAGACCCAAAAAAAGCGGTGCAAGGGCACCTCGGTTTTATGCAATGCCCAGATGAGCTATCGGCAGATTAAACAGCACTGCGCCGTGACCGCAGGATCCAAGGCCCTCCTTAAAAAGGCCGTCGACGAACTGGGCCTCTCAGCGCGCACGCACGATAAAATCTTAAAGGTGGCTCGCACCATAAGCGACCTGGAGGCAAGTGCAGACATCCTGCCCCAGCACATCTGTGAGGCGATCCAGTACCGGCGTTTGGACAGGGATTTCTTCTAAACTCGCTCATCAGTTCTTTGTTGTATAACCATGAGTCCATTTTGAAATTTTTGCAGAAGTTGCCTATGAGCTTGAAGAAGGGCTTCTAAAATCACTTTCTCCAAAGAGATCACCACTATGCTCGAATGATACCATTTTATCTTTGGCAGCCTTTTTAGCTGTTTCACGAGAAAGTGCGATCTTTTCTACAGGAGTTTTACTCGGAGCTGATCGCAATAGCAAACGGGCTCGTTCGCGTCCAATCTCAGTTAGTTGATACATTCGCTTACCAACTTTTCTAAGATAGCCATGCTTTCGTATGGAGGTAGAACTTATAATCTTCTTATGGACTTTTTCCGAATCAGGATAATTAGTTTTTTTGGATTTATTTGCAAAAGAAAAAGCTGTTTTTTCTCTATCTATACCCAGGAAATTTTAATTTCATTTTCTACTGCCTTGAACTCCTTGTCTCCCGTCACAATCTCGCCCTTATGGATCTTTGCCAAAGCCGCGACAAAACAATCAGCATACGGAAGTTTCTTGGCGACCTTGTACCAAGCCGCTTGTTTGGTGACGATTAACTCTGCCGGCACGAATTCAATGGGGAAGGTTTCGATAATCTTCTGTATTCTCTCTGCCTCCTCAATGCCGTGATCCCGTATTAACACGTAAAAAACTTCACCCCAGTTGACGGTCGACATCAACAGGGGCCTGCCGCTTTCCGCTGCCTTGACGAACAAGTCTTTGATTTTTTCGTATCCCGGTTCTTTCTCCAGATAAGTCATCAAGGCACTCGCGTCTAGGACTTTGACCATTTCTTGTCCTCCAGTTCTTTCTCTCTAGCCCTCTCCTCTAAAATTGCCCTTGTGCCTTTCCCTTTGGTCTTTAAAACTCCTGCCATCTTTTCGTAATAATCAACCGTCAACGGCTGCAAGATTAGTTGATCTCCTTTCTCTTCGATGCAAAGCCGTGTGCCCTTCTTGATGTTGAGTTTTCGACGTATCCTGGAAGGAATAACAATTTGCCCTTTGGTGGTTACGATTGCCATAGTCATATCTATATCCTCCTTTCGGGAATAAGTATATCATCCAGATAAAGTATTTCAATATATATTTTTACTACATGATAAATATGAAGTACCTTATCCAATTAGTTGAACATATTGTCGGAGTTAGAACAAAATGCCCTGAGGACGATCTCATAGTCGAAAAATCATCGGATTAAAAGCCTTTGTCGCGACTACGATTTTACTCCCGACTTTAAGATAAGCGACTTCCTCATCCGTTGCCACCACTTTGGCAATATGATTGCCAATCTTGACCGTCAGAATATTCACAATCCCATCCTTCTTGATTTCCAGGATCTCCGCGGTAAATTTGAACTTCCCGCTGATCTTATGGGCAAAAAGCTCGGCGGGGATGCCGGATTTTATAATCTTCCCCTTGTCGATCACAAAGATCCTTCCGGAGAGCTTAAACACCTCCGAGACATCATGGCTCACCAGGATCATGGGAATCTTGATCTTCTGATGGATTTTGACAATCTCATCCTGAAGTTTTAAACGCAAATTGAGATCCAACGCCGACAAAGGCTCATCCAAAAGAAGCACCTGAGGAGAACGGACCAAGGCGCGCGCCAAGGCCACGCGCTGCTTTTGCCCGCCGGACAATTGATCAGGCTTTTGGTTTTCCAGTCCTTTTAAATCCATCAGCTTTAGCCATTCGTCAATGGCTTGCTCATGGCCTCGATCGTAAAGAGCATAGCGAAGGTTCTGGCAAACCGTCATATTGGGGAAAAGGCTGTATTCCTGGAAAACAAACCCCACTTTTCTTTTTTGAATAGGAAGGCTGAATTCCCTTCGGCTGTCGAACCAGACGTTGCCGTTCACCTCGATATAGCCCTCTTCGGGTGAGGTCAACCCAGCGATCATCCGTAAAAGGGTCGTCTTCCCTGCCCCGGATTCCCCGAAGAGAGTGACGAACTCTTGGGGCTTGATTTCGAAATCGACATCAAGTCGCTCGAGCCCTTGGGAAGTCTTGATTTGCTTTTGGGCACGGATTTTTATCATAAAATCTTGATCGGCTTTCTATGGAAGCAATAAAAAATAAAGAGGATCAAAAACGAGAGAACAACCAAGATAAGCGAATAAAAACCGGCTGTATCATAATTTAAAGCCTCCACTTCACTGAAAATGGCAATCGAGGCGACACGCGTTTCGCCCGGGATATTGCCGCCCACCATAAGGACCACACCGAATTCGCCGATCGTATGCGCAAAGGCCATCACGATACCCGTCGAAAGCGCGGGTTTGATATTGGGGAGAATCACCCTCCTTAAAGTCTCTCCTTTCGATTTGCCCAAGACATAAGACGCCTCCATCAGAGAAACCGGAAAATTTTGAAATCCCGCCTTGATGGGATTGACCATAAAGGGAAGGCTAAAAAGAACCGAACCGATGACCAGCCCCAAAAAACTGAAGGCCACGCGAATCCCCAGAGAAGACTCCAGAAAACTTCCTAAAAAATATTTCGGACTGAAGGCGAGCAAGATGTAAAAGCCCAAGACGGTCGGAGGCAAGACCAATGGCAGGCTGACCAGCGGTTCGATGACGAACTTCAACCGGTTCTTCGAGAAGGCCATCCAATAGGCGAGAGGCACCCCAATAAGACAAAGAATCCCTGTCGTCACAAAAGCCAGCCGCAATGTTAGGAATAACGGTCCTGGATCAAAGGGCATTCATTCTCCCTCTCTTAATAAGGAGACCTCATTGGTCTTGACCAGTCCTTCCACACAATCCCCCGGCCTTAAGCCCATACTTTGTGCAGAACGACTCGATATGATAGAAACGATTTCCTTAGTTTTATAATCCAGGACCACCTTGGTGAGGATCTGGGAGGGCTCAAGCTTTCGAATGACCGCCTTGAATCGGTTGCGCAGGCTGATCTCTCCGGTCAGATTCCTGGCGATCGAGACTTCTGTCTCTTTAAAAAGAAGCGTAATCGATGTTCCCTTCTTTAAATAATCTGCGGTCTGTGGGGTTTCCAGCACAAGGGAACAAAAGATGTCTCCATCGACGTCAACATCCACAATCGACATATGGGGGGAAGATTCAATATCGATAATGCGGCCCTTAAGCTTATTCATCCACGCTTGTATCCGTATTTCTGGAAAATTGTTTTGGCCTCGGGAGAGAAGAGAAACCTAAAGAATTTTTCTGCCAGCGGCTTATTTTCTGCCCGCTTAAGGACAATCGCGCCTTGCGCAAGGCGGTCATAACTTTCCGCAGAGACCTCGATCCATACCCCTTGGGATTTTAAATTGGGGCTGAAGATTGTGGATTTTACGGTAAAACCGATATCGGCCGACTGTAAGGCAATAAAATCATTGACTTGAGCTATGCTTTCCCCATAGACAAGCTTTTTCTTAAGCTGCTGATAGAGCCCGTAATATTTCATGGCATGGACCGCCGCCCGGCCATAAGGGGCAAGCTCCGGATTGGCCAAGGCGATCTTTTTAATGCCCGCCGCATCGGTTAAGGCTTGGATCCCGGTGGAGAGATCCAGATCTTTTGTGGACCAGAGGACCAGAATCCCGTAGGCATAAATCCGGGGTGGCGTTAAAGATAATCCTTTTTGATAAAGTGCTTGAGGATATTTCATGTCAGCCGACAAAAACACATCAAAGGGGGCGCCGTTTTCGATCTGCGCGGTCAGCCTGCCCGAGGAGCCCAGCACCGTCTTAATTTTTACCTCGGCCTCTTTCTCAAAGGCTGTTTTCAATTCTTCCAGGGCCGATTGGAGGTTGGCCGCGGCGGCCACGGTCAAGGCGTCTTCTCTCTCTGGCGCAGGAATGCAAATCGCCTGAAAGGAGAAAAAAATCAAAAGAAACAAGATAAGCCTCACTACGTTCGGCACTATCTTGTCCATAGGGGCTATCGCCCCTCTGGCGCTCCAGAATGCTCCTCTTCGTCGCATTCTTCCGCTGTCACCCCTTGGGGGATTGCCCACAATCCCCCAAACCCCCTGTGGTTGTATCGGAATTTCATCTTTGAAATTCCGA
>CAZUJQ010000041.1:0-18546 GCA_964620805.1 uncultured Planctomycetales bacterium
CAACTTTGGATCCAGATAGCCGGTGCGATCCAAACACTCCTTACGAACAATCACAGAGGAGGAAAAAATGACCGCCCTTTGGGACAAACCAATGTAATCCTCCCCCCTCTTTTGGGCCTTTTCGTAAAGCCGGTGAAGCCTCGAAGTTTCTCTTGGAAGAGGCCGACCCTCGCGGTCCATCATCTCAACAAAGCCATGGATGAGAGAAATTTCCGGATGTTTATCCAGGAAGGAAATCTGTCTTTCCAATTTATCCCTTAACCAAACATCGTCCGCATCCAAAATGGCAATGTACTCTCCGCGCGCTTCCTCAATGCTTTTATTTCTTGCTAAAGAGGCCCCTCGGTGGGCTTCAAAAAAAGAGCGGATACGGTCGCCTTGTTGATACCGCTTAAGAAGCTCCCTCGTGCCGTCAACCGATCCGTCGTCGACGATGATGAGCTCAAAATCCTGGAAGGTTTGATTCAAAACGCTTTGAATGGCCTCTTCAAGACACCAAGCGTGATTGTATGCTGAGGTAATAATGCTGACTTTTGGAATAGCTTTCATCTTAATAAAGGATGACTGATCCTATGACGCTTAATGACGCGGGCCGGCACACCCACGGCCGTGACTTGGGCAGGGATATTTTGAGTCACCACGGCTCCTGCACCAATAACGGTCCCTTCCCCGATAGTGACCTTGTCGATAATCGTTGCTCCGGCACCGATAAAGCAACCGTCTCCAATCCTGACGTTTCCACAGATAACCGCTCCGGGATTGACGTCGACAAAATCACCAATGATGCATTCATGCGAAATGGAAACCTTGATGTTGATAATACAGTGCCTTCCCAAGGAAACGTTTGCTGTCACGAGGCTGCCTGGAGCAAGGCAGGTACCTTCACCAATCTGAACTTCCTGCCCCACATAGGCTAAGGGATGACGGAGTGTCCAAGCGTGCAGATTGCCCGTATGAATTTCCTCGATTCTCTCTACAAGGCGCCTCCGGCCATCGTTGTCGCCCACGGCTGTCATGTAGTGAAAGTCGGTCCCCGGAACTTGGAGCATTGCATTAAGATCTCTTAAATCTCCCAGAATCACGGATCCTCCGAACGGACCCTTCGGTTTCTCCTCATCGATGAAACCAACCCGTCGAATTCTGGCTCCTTGTCGAATTAAATCATCAAGGTAGGCATTCACTTCTATGCCATGACCTCCTGCGCCGATTATGATGATTTTTTTTTCAACCATTATCCGAAGACCCGTTCGGCTTCCGAAAGCACTTTGACAATATAATCCATCTCTGCCTTGGTGAGGGAGGTGAAGAAGGGCAACGTGATAACACGCCGAGAAAGATCCTCTGTTTTTGGAAGAGGTCTTAAGGAAAAACGTTTGAAAAATTTCTGTTCATGGATCGAGGGGTAAAAATAGGTGCGAGTATCCACGCCCCTTTCTCTTAAGAATGCGGTGATAGAGTCTCTCTTTTCCCTAAGATTTTCGGGAACAAGGATCGTGAAATACTTAAAATTGTGTTGAACTTTCGGCGGGACAGGAAGGGCGTGGAATGTCGTATTTTCTCTGATCTTCTTGAGGAAATAATCTGCCTTTTTTCGCCGCTGTTCTAATATTGCGTCGATTCGTTTCAGGTTCTCAATCCCAACGCTGGCGTGAAATTCGCTCATCTTGCCGTTGAGACCAGCCAGACTGGCATTGTAACTATAGGCTTCCATTCCGTAATTTCTCATCTTGCAGATGCGATCAATGAGGCCGGTGTCAGAACTCGAAACTAGTCCCCCTTCGATCGTCGTTAAAATCTTTGTGGCGGATAGCGAGAACACCTCGGCATTCCCGAAATTCCCAACTCGAACGCCTGCGCTAACCGAGCCGAAGGCGTGAGCAGCATCGTAGAGAATAGGAATCGGACGGCCGTTGTTTTTTTGCGAAGCCGCGTCGACGATCCGTTGAATTTCATCGATGCGGCAAGGCATACCAAAAAGATGTACGGGCAGAACGGCTCCCACATCAGGGTGTCGCGACAATAAGGCTTCAAGGTCCAGGGGAGAAAGGGTAAAATCTGACTCCACCTCCGCAAAGAGTGGAATTCCGCCTGCGTAAATAACCGCCTGAGCCGTTGCCATGAAGCTAAAACTGGGGAGAATAACTTTTTGCTCCGGTCTTAATCCTAAGGCTTGAAGTGCGAATACGATTCCTAAGGTCCCTGAAGAAACGGCCGCCACGTTGGTCCCAAGATAAGTTCCGGCTTTTTCTTCAAATTCATTCATATATCTTCCAAAATTTGAAACTATGTTGAGCTCGAAAATTTTCCGAAAATGACTCTGAACGGCACGATAAGGCGGAAGGTCAGGTTTGAGAAGGGGAATCCTTTCTACAGATTTCTTTTCTAAGAGTCTCTCTGGCTGCATCGGCTACCTATCATTAATCACAACCCATAGAGTCAACATTTTAACAGATCAGAATATAATCTTTCATGTTGACCGACGATCACGTCCGAGGAAAAACGTGTCTCCACAGTCTTTCGACACTCTGCTCGGTTGATTTCGCGCAATCTCTTCACCGCCGCGATCATCTCCACTTCTGAGGAACAGATAAAGCCGTCTTTGCCGTGTGTCAACACCTCTTGAATGGATCCGCGATTAAAGGCGATCACGGGGAGCCCACAGGCCAAAGCCTCAAGCACTACCACTGCCATGGGCTCTTCCCACTCAATGGGAAAAAGTAAAGCTTCTGCTTCGCCGAGAAGAGTGTTTTTTTGTCGATCGTCAACCGTGCCGATATATTTGATCTGCCGGCCGTCGATTTGAGGCTTGATCTCATTTCTAAAATACTCCAAATCGGGCCCGCTGGGTGCGATATTGCCCGCGATGATCAATCTTTTACCGACAGCCCTTGCCACTCTGATTGCGGTGTGGACTCCTTTAATCCGATGAAGGCGGCTTAAGAACACCAAATAATCTTCCTTTCCATTTGACAATGGGTTGTATTCATATGGCCTCAGTGAAATTCCATTGGGAATCACCACCCAGCGTCCGATTCCGTTGCCCGCCTTTGCGACCGACTGACTGCAGGCCACAAAGGTCAGCGAGTCGCCGGCGAGAGCTCGAGCGATTCTCAGTTTTCTTAGGTTGAGAGGACACATATAAGTTTGAATTTTCGGAATCTTCAATAGCAGAAGCGGCGTGAGATAGAGAGTTCTCCCGAAGCAATGGACAAGGTCAAAGTCCCGGTAACGACGCAATAATTGCCCAAAGAGCCGCGTCGTGTTTGTAAACTCCACTCCTGGAAACCGATCCCTTCGATGGCCAAAGGGAATGAGGGAACACGAAACGTTTGAATCATCGGAAGCAAAAAGAGTAACCTCGTGACCCCGTTGAACAAGACCTTCTACCAACGTGTGACAAACGCGCTCCCCGCCGCCGTAATATTTCGGCGGGACAGGCGCCATGATGTCTGCAATGACTGCAATCCGCAGCTTTTTATGAGTCATCACAAAGTGTCGGTTGAGAAAAAGATGTTTACGCCGGATCGAAAAGCTTCGGTCCGAAATTTCAACTCTCCTGAAATGAGCGTAGGACTTGCGGTATCAATCCGATAAGGATGATAGCCTTTTCTGGCCAAAAGGCGCGGCACCTCCGCCGCCGCTTGGGGATGATGCATCTCGATAAGAAGCTCGGATTTGTTTTGATCCAAAATTCTTTCCATTCCTTGAAGCGCACTGATTTCTAAACCTTCAACATCGATCTTGACGAAATCGGGAGAGGAAACGGTGCTGTCTTCTACAAGAGAATCTAAAGTCCGACACTCAACGTTAAGGCTCCTCTGGGGAGTCAATCCTTCCCGCGGCAACGGAGCCTGATTCGGTGGAGGCATGAGGCCGCTCAGCGTACTTGCGCCAAATTCGAGAAACTCACGATTCCCATTTCGGTCTGCCATAGCTAACTCCAATAGGTACGTGTTCCTACAACCATTGTGAATCAAATGCTCACTGAGCCGGGCTGCGGTAGAAGGCGAAGGCTCAATCGCAAAAACCTTTCCTTGAGGCCCTACCAACCTTGATACCAGTAAGGTGTAATAGCCAATGTGGGCCCCCATATCGACAAAGACTCCTCCAGGTCGAAGACGATGGCAAAGAAAGCGGGTAATCTGGGGATCGTGCGTCTCCAAATAAAATTCGTTTTCCTCGGGGAGTTTCATTTTCATTTCCATCCCCTGCCGTGGACCGGAAAGAAATCTCATCCACTCTCTATCTTTTGTGTGAAACAGGTTCCCTAACCCGTGTTTCAAGCCGTAACCCACATAAGGCAGGGAATAGACGGCTCGCCTGAAGCTTTTCGGTGTCAAATTGACGACGGACTTCATTACTTGCCGGGTAAACATGAGGTTGTCCTTAAAAATGCTGTGAGTTTCTCGCCATACTTTTCCCATGTAAATTCTCGAGCTCTCTCGCTGGCATTTTGACCCATTTCATCACAAAGCCGCCGATTTTCATAAAGTCGGAGGATCCGATCTTTCAACGCCTCAACGTCACGGATGGGGACCACAAATCCATCGCTTCCATCCCGAACAGCCTCCAACCCTATCGTATTCTCTGAGACAATGACAGGGACCCCGTGAGCCATGGCCTCCAAGATCACAAGACCCAACGCATCATAGATAGAGGACAACACTAACACGTGGCTTGATTCCCAATACTCTCTCATGGCTTCCCGAGAGAGGAACCCTACATGTCGAAAAAAATCCTTGTAAGGGTTGAGCGGTCTCGGGTCCCCGTCAATTTGCCCGGCGAGGACGAGTTCGCTTTCCGGTAAGCGAAGTTGCTTCACGGCCTCGAGAAGGTACTTGATCCCTTTTCTCTGGCTAATGGTCCCCACAAATAAAATTCGGAATGGTTTTCTCTTTTTTTTTCTATCTAAAGGAGATGCGGGGATATCCACTCCTAAAGGAATGCAGAATAACTTTTTTCGGGGAATCCCCTCCTGGCGGTGAGAACTCAATGAAAAGCTGGATGGAACAAGAATCTGATCTGCCAACTCCAACTCTTCTCCAAGCCGTTCGAGATAACCTCGATCTGGAGGCCAGTAAGAGATGAGCGGAGCAAAATCAGGATTCAGCTCAATTTCTTCTTTTAAAAGACGCTCGGCGATCGCCGGATGGACATCGTGTTGGTCAACAATGGCCCATCGGCCAAGCTTCTTTGTTCTCTTAACTGAAGTGAGGCAACTTCCGGCATAGCCCATAAAGCAATCAAAGGAATCTCGATCGAGTTGATTTGCCACATGGCTGTCGAACCAACGGTTTCTCCATTGAAGCAGCCGGTTCGTCGTAAAGTAGTTTCTTCCAAGCAAAGAGACAAATGCCCTCTGAAAAACCTCCGGCCAGGGGTGGGAGTGGATAAGCTCCTTCTTCAGACCTTCGTAATGGCGGCGATTGAGGCCACGAATCCATGAAGTGCCATTGTGATGATTGAAGTCATAGAGGGTCGTCCAGAAACCTTTTAAAAATCCTGCCTCCTGAAGGGTGAAGGCGACGTGATAGGAATATTGAACTCCTGCGTGAGATAAAATTACAGAAGGATGGGACATATTTGTGTTACGAAGCATTCGAGAAAACGCGCTCATACATGCGGAGGTATCCTTCTTTTAAATGATTCCAATCAAATCGCTCGGCGGTCCGGGTGCGATTCCTTTCTGCAATCGCGCGAAAGGTGTCGAAATTTTCAACCACCTCATCAATCTTCTTGGCAAGGTTTCCTTCTTGAGCGAGATCGGCCAAACACCGTGGTTCTTCCACGATCCATTGGAAGTGGCGGTGGGCAATGACGGGAAGTTCTGCGCACATTGCCTCAGCTAAAGCCAAGCCGAATTCTCCGATTAAACAGGGAAACACAAAAAGATCAGCTAAGTGGTAAATCTCTGCAATTTGATCAAAAGGAACGTAAAGAGACTTAAAATTTCCGTCAAGAGATTCTCGGCCGAGGCGAACCAAATCCGGTTCCTCTGGCTGGCCAACGATCAGCAAGAAATAATCCTTTCCAAGTCGATGGACCTCCCGAATCAGATAATCAATTCTCTTGTGCCGCCGATTGAGAGCCGCTACCGACAAAATGACAATTTTTTCTTCGGGAATCCCGTATTGATCTCGCAATTTCTTCTTATTCTTTCTGACCTGATAACGATTTGAGTCAACGCCGTACGGGAGAAAGGATATCTTTGCCGGTTTCACCCCTGCGTGAATCATCCAATGATAATGCGGCAGAGTAATCGTTTGGATATGGTCCCATCTTTCAGGAGAATATCTCCCCAAGGCAGGGTGGAGTCCGAGGCCGTCGGTGAAAAGCAGCTTGTATCGAAATTTAAACTTTCTCTTCGCATGGAAAAGAAAATGACCCAACGCCGGCTCACTGCAGTGGACAATATCATACTCATGCCAAACAACAAAGGGAATGAAAGACAAGGCATAAGAAAACTGCTGAAAATAATAATTGTCTCTCGTTTTTCCCTGAAGGAATCTGAGGAAACGATCGTGTTTCAAGCAGGGAAGGGATATCTCATTGGGTCTTCCGTTAGAACGGCAACCAAATAGGGTAATGGGAAGCTCTTCCTTGACCAAATCAAAAAGCTCAAGAGAAAATCGCTCGAAACCCCTCCAGCTATAACCCAATGAGGTACATACCAAGGCGATTTTCATACTCTTTCGTACATATCCAGGTACCGTTGCTTGAGATTTCCCCAATCAAATCGCTCGGCGGTCCGGGTATGATTCCTTTCTGCAATTGCTCGAAAGGTGTCGAAATTTTCAACCACCTCATCAATCTTCTTGGCAAGGTTTCCTTCTTGAGCGAGATCGGCCAAACACCGTGGTTCTTCCACGATCCATTGGAAGTTGGGAAAATCATGGGCAATCACAGGCAATCCCGCGCACATCGCTTCGACCAACGCCAAGCAGAAGCCTTCGACTAAGGACGGGATTACGAAAAGGTCGGCCAAATGGTAGACTCCCGCCATCTCTCCTGGATTCACACAAATGAATTTAAAATTCTCGCCAAGCAATTCATGGCCCAGCCCCTCCAAATCCGATTCCTCAGGGAGACCGGCGACGAGTAAGAAATAGTCCTTTGTGAGTCGATTGATTTCTCGAATGAGATAGTCAATTCTTTTATGCCTTCGATTTAAGGCGGCGACTGATAAGATTACGATTTTACCCTTGGGAATTCCGTATTTTTCTCGCAAAAGATTCCGATCGGTTGCGGCAAGAAAATTTTTTGCATGAACGCCGAAAGGAAGGAGGGTGGCTTTCTCCCGGCTCACTCCGAGGTTAATTGTCCGTTGATAGGCAGGGGGGGTGATTTCCTGTAAATGATCCGGCCGAAAACAAGAATGATCCGCGATTCCCCAATTGGTGAAAAGAATTTTGTATTTTAATTTGAACCTTTTCTTTGCATGCCAAAGGAAAATCCCCATTGCAGGTTCACTATAGTGGACGAGGTCGTACTTCTGCCAAACAACAAAAGGAATAAATGAGAGGGCGTACGAAAGTTGCTGAAAATAATAATTGTCTCTGGTCCTCCCCTTAAACACTTTGAGCCATCCATCGTATTTCAAGCAGGGAAGCGATACTTCATTGGATCGCCCATTTAATTGAGACCCAAACAAAGTGATCGACAGCTCCTCCTTAAGCAAGTTAAAAAGATCGAGGGTAAATCGTTCGAGTCCACGAAAGGCATAACCCAGACTGGTACAGACCAAGGCGATTTTCATATTCTAAGGGAGCCGTCGTTTCGGGTGACCACAAATTCTTCCAAATGTTCCTGTCCTAGACCCCAGTTTTCATCGTTATAAATATAAGAACGCCTCCCCTTGACCATTTCAGAGATTAATGCGGCGAGTTCTGACCAGCTGATGTGATGGAGCCCAACGTTTGTAATTTCATTCGTTGCAGGAATAAACCGGCGTACCAACGACCTGAGTCTGGCAAGTAGTCTTTTGGGGAGCACGTCCCTTAATCCCGCCCTACTCAACCAGTTCGCTTCTCGGGAGTAACGTCTCACACCATGGTCAATATGGAAAAGACGCATCGGTTCTTGCAAGATCTCCACCTTGGCTCCTGCGAGACAGGCCATGTGGCACAAAACGCCGTCAAGTGCAAAACCCAGAATATCATTGGTCTCCGGGTAGCCACGCAGCGTGTGCCAGTATTTTCGGGCCATTAATGTGAAATCGCCCGGACCTCCTCTCCAAAAATTGGTCAATCCGTTAAGATCGGGAATAGGTTCACCCCTTTGATAAGAATTCGCACGGAGAATATTTCTCTGGCAATAAGAGATGTGTTCGTCTAAAGAGTTCAGCCGCGCGACTTCCCTTTTGACGTCATAACGATCGATCAAATAGAGCCGGTCCTCCTCCAGTTTTTTCGCTGCCAGGAAACGAAATAATTCATCCGATAACATCACATCAATCGTGTGGGCTACAATAAATCTCCCTTTGGCTCTTCGGATCGCTACATTTTGGGCGACATCGAAATTCACCGGAATTTTATTGCAGTGCTCGTATCGTTGATGGATTGAAGGGGGAACGATGATGACGCGGATGTTACAGAATTGAGAGTGCCTTGGCCACCGGTAGGCGTCTTTCAAAAGGGACCGCGCCGTGGGTGGATTCCAGTCAACCAAAACAATTTCAGAGGGTAGCCCATGCCGCTCGGCCTGTTGAAACAAGCCAAAGAGACACGTCTTCATTCGGGCGTACATATCCCCTCCATGATTGTCATTGCGGGAATGGACGCAAAAACTCAGATAGGGAGAAGGTTCCAATTAAAACTTCTTGCTCCAATCACCGGGACATATAGTGCGTGAAAAAGAGGCTGTCAGGAAAAAATTTATCTTTAGAACCTCAAAAAAAGATCACGTATTAGGTAACCCTTATTTTTTAAGAAGGAATGAAATAACGCACTTAAATAGAGCTCTATCTTTTCCTTTCGTGTCGTCTCTACGATGTTCACCGCATTCAGCATTTCACAAACGTACCGCCAATAGGGAAATCGAATCTTGGCCCTGCGGGTATCAAGCAGGCGCCGAAATTGGCCCTTCAGGAAATCCCGCCGACTCTCGCGTTTGACATCCAAGCAAGGATTGTGAACTCTCCAGAAAAAAAGATTTTCTCCCACCAAAGCGAATGAGCCCAAAAGCGCCATCTCCGCTAACAACACCTTGTCAGGCGCTATGAGGGTATCCCTCATCAGCCGAGTCTGTCTTAAGGCCGCAGAACGCATGAGACCATAAATCGGAAGGCTTCCGATAAACCAAATGACATGGTTAAAGCGCGTCAGTTGGTCCAGGCCCCGAGTATCAAGTCTGCTTTGTACGGGCAATAATAAGGTTCCTTGAAGGTCAATCAATGTAACCAGGGGATAGCTGATTACCACTTCTCGATCTTGATCTAGAATCGCTCGACACTTACTGAGAAAGGTTGGATCCCAAAGATCGTTCCCAGAAGCCCACATAAAATACTTACCCACGGAGCGATGAAAGACGGAGTTAAAATTCCCGACTTGTCCCAAGTCCCTATCATTGCGGTAATAATGGATGCGCTTGTCCCTCTTCATAGACTCAGCACAAATTGCCTGAGTCGCGTCCTGAGATGCGTTATCTGAAATAAGGAGCTCAAAATCTTCAAAATCCTGAGCAAGGAGCGATTCTATAGACTGGCGCAAGAAGGGGGCCTCGTTGCGCACGGTCATCCCAATACTCACGAGCGGGTGGTTAAACAATCCTCGGCTCCGGTATCGGGATGATGAATTTGCCGCCCCGTGTTCGATAGGCTTCCTGCTGTCTCAAGATCTCATCAGCAAAATTCCAAGTCAGTAAAAAGCAATAATTGGGCATTTCGGCAAGCAATTTTTCGGGAGTAAATATTGGCAAATGAGTCCCAGGCATGTAGAACCCTTGTTTGTAAGGACTGCGGTCGACCACAAAGTCAAGAGTCTCTCTACCAATTCCAAAGTAGTTTGTAAGGATGGTTCCCTTCGCCGCGGCCCCGTAGGCCACAATCTGTTTGCCTTGTTGTTTCAATTCATCCAGCAAATTGCGAATCGAATCTCGCAACATTCTTGTTCGGGCACCGAACCCCAGGTAATACCCGGTTCGGTTCACGCCCCACTGGTTCTCTTCTTGTAATAAAGAATCAACAGTCAATCCATTCTTTGAACTCACCGGATGAGCGACAAAGAGTCTTAAGGAGCCACCATGAATTTTCACTCTTTCGACATCGTCAATGACGAGATGGTGCCGCTCGAATAAGCGCGTGAGCGAAGTCAAAGAATAATAACAGAGGTGTTCGTGATAGATCGTGTCAACCTCGTTGTGGTCAATCATATCCTTGACATACGGTACCTCAATGACCGCAATGCCATTCTCTTTAAGCAAGATATGGATTCCCTCAACAAAGCCATTGACGTCGGACACGTGCGCCAAAACATTATTCACGATAATAACATCTGCGGCCTTGCCATTGTGAAGCCACTGCTGGGCAAGCCTTTGGTTGAAAAATTCGCACAGGGTGGGGATCCCACGTTCCTCTGCCACTTTCGCAACATTCACCGCCGGCTCAATCCCAAGGACTGGAATCCCTGCATCTCGGAAATATTGAAGCAGGTAACCGTCATTGCTGCCCAATTCTATGACCAGGCTATTTTTGTCCAATCCACGCCATTCAATCAACCGTTCTGCCATTTGTTGAGCATGACGCAGCATCGTGTCTGAGAAAGAGGAGAAGTAAAGATAGTTTCGAAATAGTTTCTCCGGAGAAATGGTCTCGGTAATTTGCACCAAAGCGCAATGAGAGCAAAAAGCCAGATCAAGCGGATAGGTTGCCTCCGGCTCTCCAAGTTGTTCACGAGTGAGTAATGAATTTGCCAAAGGCATTTGACCTAAAGAAAGCACAACTTTGGGATCTGCCTCTCCACACAAACGACAGGTTAATGAATCAGCGTTCAATTTGAGACCCTAAAAATTCTTTGTACCAATCGATAGTTCGCTTCAAGCCCTCGTCCAGACTGAAAAGCAGCTTCCACCCCAAAACTCTCCGCGCCTTTTCTACACTAAGATGCTGAGACCGAATTTCTTTTATCGTCTCATTGCGTACTTCCGGTTTTAAATCCGAACCCAAAAATTTCAAAATACGCTCCACCAACTCCATTACTGTGATGGTTGTCTCACTTGAAAAATTGAATGCCTCCCCACGTAATTGGCGATTTTCTGCCAAACGCTCCGCCAAGAGCATATAGGCTGAGACCCCGTCTTCTAGATAGAAATAATCTCGGACATAGGTTCCGTCTGAGCGAATCACTGGGCGATTCCCTCGGAGAATTGAGCGAATTGTTCCCGGTACGATCCGGTTCCAGTTCAAATCCCCTCTGCCATAAAAATTGCCACACCTCGAAATTACTACTGGCAAGTTAAAAGTAGCCGCATAGGCTTGGGCGATGAGATCCGCGCATGACTTGCTCACCTCGTAAGGATGCCGCCCTTTTAAGGGGGTCATCTCATCGTAAGGTAACTTATCGTAATCGCCATACGCTTTATCAGAGGACGCAACCACAATCTGATGGACTGAAGGACTCCGACGGCATGCTTCCAATAATGTCCAAGTGCCACGAATGTTGGTTTCAAAGGTCGATATCGGATTTCGATTGGCAATAGGGACGCTTGCTTGAGCTGCCAAGTGAAAGACTGTGTCGATTTCATTGTCTCCAAGAATGCGCTCCATTAGGACCTGATCACACACGTCACCATAAATAACCTTAACCCGCTCAATTAATCGAGTACGTACAAGTTCACATTGTGGTACTAAATTGCGGTCCAGGCAAACAACGTTGGCACCAAAACTCAAGAGTCGCTGCACAAGTCCTCCGCCCACGAACCCCATCCCTCCTGTCACAAATGTTGGGCGGTCCTGCCAAAAGTTTGTCATTCCCACACCTTCCAGGGTGGACCTCCACTCTGCCAGAGGTTTTCAAGTAATCGTTTATCACGCAACGTGTCCATACACTGCCAAAAACCCTCGTGCCGATAGGCGGTGAGTTCGCGTTTAAATGCGAGCTGCTTGAGTGTCTCTAATTCCAAACTGTTACGGTCTCCTTCCAGATAATCAAAAATAGCCGGCTCAAAGATCATAAATCCGCCGTTAATCCATCCCTCACCGATCTGAGGTTTTTCCGTAAAATCTGCTACGAGGTCTCCATTAAGAATCAGGCCCCCAAAGCGTGCAGGGGGACGCACCGCAGTGACGGTGGCAATGCGGCCGTGAGAGCAATGAAACCGAAGCAAATCCTGCAAATTCACATTGGATACGCCGTCTCCATAAGTCATCATGAATCTCGTATTTTTCAGCCACGTTTCTAACCGTTTAATCCGGCCTCCGGTGTTTGTCTCTATCCCCGTCTCACAAAGGTGGACGATCCAGTCCTCGCATTCTTGGGTCCGCTTCTGCACCACGCCGTTTGAAAGATTGACCGTCAGGCTCCCACTGAGTCGAGGGTAGTCTAAGAAATAACGCTTCACGGCTTCTCCTTTGTAACCCAACACAATGAAAAACTCTTTGAACCCGTAACGACTGTAGTGCTTCATGATATGCCATAGGAGAGGCTGGCCTCCAATTTCCACCATCGGCTTGGGTCTCGTTTCCGTTTCTTCGGAAAGACGAGTTCCAAGTCCTCCAGCCAAAATAACCACTTTCGTTGAATCTACAGGGGGGCTCATCTCAAAAACCTCTCACCCCAAGTTCGCGGACAACCTTGCGGAAAAAGAAGGCGCCTAACAACGGGGCAATTGACGCAAACAATAAGAGATAGGCCATCGAGCTCAACATTTGCCCGGGGGAAAGGTGATGAAAAATTGTTTGCCGGGCAATTTCCACGGCGTGATAGATGGGATTGGCTTTTGCTAAAAAACGGATGGGCGAAGGCAGGGCTGGATACTCGTAATAAAAGCAAGAAAGAATCAGCATAATCGCATAAAGATAATCGAAGATGAAGAGATAATTTTCATTAGAAATGCTGAAGGCCCCATGCATGAGACTAAATCCAAGTGATCCGAAAATCATCAGATAAAGGCTGGTTGAGATAAGAAGAAGGGAAAGGACGGAGAGCGGATAAGCCATTTTGAGGAACACGAGGTAAGTAAGCACCGGAATGCAGAGCTCAATCGCCAGGGCAAATGAGGTGCCGATCAAATAATCCAGTTTTGAAATAGGGGCTGCGAGGAAGATTTGGATCGTCTTCCAATATTTTTCATTGATAAAACCTGTCCGAAAACGGTAGTAAGCGGAAGTAAAACCTGTGTAAAAAATGGCTCCGATAAAAAGAGTGGCTACATAGTTACTTCGAGACCAATTTCCAATGGAGCGATTACCACTTATCACGAAAAAACTCTGGTAGATCAGCCCAAACATGACGAAAAGTCTCAAGGGATTGAGGAACTGACCGGCGATAAAATTCTTTGGATACCGGAAGGAGATTTTCACTTCCTTTTTGGCAATCGCCAAGATGATTCCGATTCTTTTTCTAATAGCAGGGTAAATCATGTCTCCGCTGTGAGTCCAATAAAGACATCGGTAAGGGTTGGGTTGTCTCTTTTTTCTATCCGCTGCTTGAGCTCATCAGGCGTTCCCTCGGCAACTAAACACCCTTGGTGGAGAATCCCAACGCGGTCCGATAAAAATTCGGCCTCCTCCATGTAATGGGTGGTCAAAATGACGGTCTTGCCCAGTCCTCTGATTTTATTTCTCAAGTGGAGAGAGAAATGGGGGTCTAAGCCGAGCGTGGGTTCGTCAAGGAGTAAAACTGGAGGGTCATGGATCAGCGAGCGAGCAAGACAAAGTTTGACTCTCATTCCGAGCGAATAGTCTGAAACGTAACGGTCAATCCAACTTCCGATCTCGAGGAAATCTGTAAGCTCAGCGATTCGTTTTTCTGATTCCTGGACGCTATAAAGGTGTGCCGCATAATCCAAGTTGTCTCGTCCAGTCATCATATAATAAATCATCGAGTCGCCAAGCATGAGCCCAATTTCTCTCTGCGCCCCATAAACACGGTTCCCACTCAACCGAACCTCTCCCGAAGTGGGCTTTAAGAGACCCGAGACGATTTTGATGAGCGTGGTTTTTCCTGCACCGTTAGGGCCAAGAAGTCCGTAGATTTCTCCCTGATGAATTTGGACGCTGACATGTTGGAGGGCAATAAGGCTTTCTCTTCTTGGAAAGAAGAAAGAGACAAACGATTTCCTAGGTCCATAATAGTGATAGACCTTGGTCACATTTTGAATGGAGATCATAATCTTAGCGATGTCATAGCTCTGCCCTCTCAGTCCCAAGTTGAAAAGCCGATGCGGCTCATTTCGCAAGACCGACAAGGTTTTTTCAGCTAGATTTTCCCGACCAGCACCTCGTCCGCTTCCACGGAGATGGACTGAAAAAGAAGGTCGAGGGAAATGACGAGGCGTGTGTGATTCCCTTGATGTATGCGCGGCCTCCTTGCTTCAAATCCCGTTCTGGCACTGGAACGCGGGGTAAGAATCGAAGTCGACTAAACGGACGGGGCCTTTGGTTTGGAAAACCTGAAGTCGATTCTTTAAAGCAAGGCGAACAAAAAGATAACCTGAAAAAATTGGCTCTTTGATTTCTTTAAATCGGTCAGACCAGAGGCGGGTTATTTTGCGAATTGGAAGGAAAGTCTCGATTCCCTTTTTCTGAAGTTCCCAGTCAACTAGCTTTTCATGCCTGCTTCGTGCGTGCAGAACAACCCACTGTATCTGGTCCCAAAACTCCGTTGGGGGGAGAGACATTTCCGTAATGCTATACAAAAATTTCTAAGATCTTAGGAGGTTTGAACGATAAATCACGGCGCAATTCTACAACATAGAAAAAAAATCACAAGGGGAGATTTGCTGGAGGGAAGGGATGCATTCCACCTTCGGCAGTAGCGTCTACGGTCGGTTGACCGCAGAAAGGGAATCGGGGCCACTATAATACCCTGTTTGGATAGAAATCTAGGCGGCTAGGGTCTTGATCTTGACGGCGTGGATCCGTTCCTTTAAAGGCTCAAGCGCGGCATGGACCACTTGATGCTGTTGGATCAGGAGCTTGCCCCGAAAAGTGGGCGACACCACAATCACTTCAAAGTGGTCTCCGCCCCCCGTCATGTCCTGGACCGTCACCTCGGAACCGGGAATGGCCTTGGTGACGAGAGTTTGGATTTCCTCAGCCAGTGTCATCGTGGAAAACGGTTCTGTTAATTGTTCTTAGAACACCTAACAAAACGTTGTTACCGGAAAAATCCGGCTGACTTCGTGACAGGCTTCGTGGCTGAATTTCACCTTTTGCGAGATAAAGGTTGTCATCATGATAACTTTTGTTAGGTGTTCTTAACCACTTCAAGTTCTAAAAACATGCGGTAGGGAGGATAACGATGGGCGTGGTACTTTTCGTAGCGGCGGGCTGAGATCCGGTAAAGGAGATTCCCCATTCCCCATTTCCGGCTGAAGAGAAGTTCTTTACGGACCATTCGGTATTTACGCGGGGTGTAAATCGGGTAAACGAAATCTTCGGTAAAGTAATCAAACGTGTAATAGCTGAAATGCCACTTTTGTTTCGGGTCCCAATAAGAATTGGAGGCGGCGAAATGCGTGGTGTGGATTTCGACGCGCCCTCCGGGGCGGCTGATCCGATGCGCTTCCTCCATCGCCTTCACGATATCTTCGAGACATTCCAAAGACGCAGTAAAAAGAACACGGTCGAACTGATGATCTTCAAAAGGCCACGGATAGACATTCAGATCGTGAACCACATCCACACCGGGCAACGCCATGGCGTCGACGCCCATCGCCCCCCTTCTCTTTGCGGCCCCGCAGCCGACATCCAACACTCGAGCCGACTGTTGTGCGGTTTCCGGATTCGTCAATTTAAAACCTCTGTCGCCGCTCCATGCAACCGCTGAAAACTACGTACAGAACTCATCAGCTTTGGGTCGTCAAAATAAATCCGGTTGAACCGTTTCTTTTTGCTCAGGATGCGGAAAAGGCAATTCCATTCAAAAAATGGGGCGGAAAGCGGCGCCCATTTCAAGTTCGAGTGCTCTGAAAAGGATTCCTTGAGGCGGTCGCCCTTCAAAAGGACCCAGACCCAATGATTCTTTCTTGCAAGACCAAGGGCCTGTTGGTAGGTTTTCTCAACCCTTTCCCTGACGGGTTGGCTCAATACGAAAGCGATCCGCTCCGGAACACCGAACCGTCTTTCAAAGAGTGTCCGATTTTGGGTCGTGTCCCTTTTCTTCTTGGGAAGAATCCGGAAGGAAGCATGCTCTTCATGGTAGACAAAGGCCTCGCGCGCCAGTGCACAAATGAAACCCGCCTCTGCCGCGCGTCGTGAATAGTCTCGATCCTCATAATAGCCCATCCCGTAATCTTCGCACCAGCCTCCGACCCGGTCAATGACGGCGCGCTTCACAAGCATGCAGAACCCCGTGGCCGTGGCCATCTCGACGACTCTGCCTTTCTCGTGCTCTGCAATTTCCTTGGCGTAGGCCTCCCAGGAGAGGTGCCAAGATTTTCTATAGCCGAGACTGTTACTGCCCGGATTGACAATGCCGATCTCCTTGCGTGAGTCGGCGGCCTCGATCATCTTCTCAAGCCATCCTGGAAACGCCACGGTATCGTTGTCAAGAATACAAACATAATCCACCTCTGAAATTTTAATCCCTTGATTCACCGCCTTGATATTGCCCAAATTTTCTTCATTCCGGATCAAACGAGCCAGGGAAGTCCTACGCTGAAAATCCGACAGAAATTCCGCCGTCGCCCTATCACTTGCATTGTCCACCAAAATCAGGCGGAAGGGACAAGCGGTGTTTTGCACAATACTATCGAGGCAACGCTTTGTCCTCTGCCAAAGATTCCAAACGGGAATGATGATTTCGCAGACCGGCTTAACCGGCATATTTCTTACCAGCCTTCGTGGATGGTCTTAATGATGTATTCGGTATCTTCGGCCGTGAGTTTGTGATGGAGGGGGAGAGAAAGATAAAGAGGCTCGATCGCGTTCATCACTGGCAAATCTTGGCGTTTACCTCCGAGGATGGGATAGCAATCACAGCGGATATGGACAAGCGAGGTTTCGATTCCGGCCGCGGTCAGTTTCCGCTGAAAATCCCGGCGCCGGTCCACAAGGACAGTAAAAAGCCAGTTGGCGCTTTCCCGGTCGTGCTGAAGATCCAGAAGTTCGATTCCTTTGACATCCCGCAAGCCCTCGCGGTACCGGGTGACGATTGCTTTGCGATGCCCGAGGACTTGCGCCAATTCCTCAAGTTGTACAATAAGGAGAGATGCCGTTAAATCATTCACTTGAGTTCTGCAAATTTTAGGTAACCCATGAATACAACATCTTTAAAACAAATGGCTTCTGGTCGAAATCTCCTATGCCAGCCAAGGCAAGGAGGACACAGAAGCCATGGGAAAATTTCTCCCGAAGAAAACTACGTCCGCTCTGAAACAATGCTTGAGCGTCTTGACGAAACCACAGATCAAACACTTCCTGGTTTACCTGGTCGGTCTGATCTGGCTCATCAAGTTTCACTCCACCCGGGAAATTGCCAGTCAGATTGCCCAAGCGCTTCCCGACAACCTGCAGCGTTTTCTCAATGGCTCTGCCAAGAAGCAAAGACGGCTTCAGGAAGCCAACGAGAATCTTTTGGCGCACATGGCCAACAAGTTGCCGGAGGTCGTAACAGCCATCGACGATACAACCTGTCCTCGGGAAGGAAAAGAAATCCAAGGATCGGGCATCCACCACTCTGCCGACGGCCTGGTCAAAGGTCAATGTGCCGTCACCTGTGTACTGAAGATCACGGGCCAATGGTTGGCTTGGGCCGTTGGAGGCTACAAGCCCAAGGCCTCTTGTGGCAAGGGCGAATTCAAAAGCAAGATTCAACTGGCGCAAGACATCCTTCAGGATCTTCGTCACAAGATTCGCACCTCCGTAACGGTACTGATGGACAGCTGGTATACCTGTGCGCCCATTCTTATTCCTATCATCGAAGCAGGCTGGACTTTCGTGGCTGCGATCAAATGCAATCGTATTCTGGAAGTGAACGGCAGGAAAACCGTCGTCAGTCACCTGGCCAAGGGACCGAGGACTTACAAGACTGTGCGTCTTTCCAAGAAGCGAAGGCTCAAGGTCGCCAAGCGAATCGTCCACTTGCCCAAGGTAGGAACCATCCTTTTGTTTATCACGAAGGGAGGCGCCAAAGAAACAAGGTTTCTGATTACCAACAACCTTCAAATGAGCGAATCCGAGATGGTCGGGCTTTACCGCCAACGTTTTGGAATCGAGATCTTCCACAAGGACATCAAACAGCATCTGGCCTTCGGCCACGTGTTTATGCGTTCCTGGCAAGGCGTCCAAACACACTGGACTCTTGTCATGATCGCATACAACTTGATTACCTTGTCGGCTCCAAAACACCTCAAGGGTTTTCGTCAGAAGATTCGTCATTTCAGGAA
>CAZUJQ010000042.1:0-18449 GCA_964620805.1 uncultured Planctomycetales bacterium
CGCATTTGATCCTTGGCCAGCGCTCCCGCTTTTGAGAACCCGACAAGCTCAAAGGGATCCATGCTGACATCAACGCCTCCTGCCAAAACCAAATCCATCTCTCCCAACCTTAAAGCGTTGGCAGCCGTGGCTACAGCCAACAAAGATGAGGAACACGCCCCATCGACGATATATCCCCCGCCTTTAAGATTGAGATAATTGCAAATTCTTCCCGCTATCGTATTGGCAAGTCCACCGGCAAGCGTGTCTTCCGTTATGGGGAAAAACGCTGATTTATAAGCCTTCTCCATCGCCTCTGACAGGCGGGTTCTTTCCTCGCTCGCTATACCAAAACTTTCTAACGTGGCATTCAAAGTTTTGCGCACATAAGGCCAGCGCAGTCTTAAATTCATTGACCTCGTTTGTTCACCCGTTAGAGTATTTCCCAGGATTACGCCTGTTTTTTGCGCAGGGATGTTATGGAATTGATAGAAAGGAATGTCTTTGAATTGATACCCGGCATCTTCAAAAGTCTTTAACGCAGTATCCAGCGCCAGCCAATGAACAATGTCAGTTGATTCGTATGTTTTTTTAGGAATTCTTAACTTTGACCAATTAAAATCGAATCCATCTATAAAGGCAGCTTTGACAAGATAAATTTTGTCAGGAAAGCCGGGATCTTCATCGTAATAATCTTTTAAGGGAAGTCTTTGATCGAGAATTCTCCTGAATTGAACTCTTCTGGCCAGAATATTCTCCCATAATTCTTTCAGATTATGAGCGCCCGGGTAATTGCAAGCAGCACCAATAACGGCAATGTCAGTCTGCATTAACCTGGAAGTTTGGGAGCGGGATTCATTTTTTTGCAAAAACTCTTCGACAATTTTTTTATACGGCCCTACGATTTTATTTGCTTTTTTCCAATGATGGTATGTTGTATAGTGCGCACCTATCTGCCCGGTTAACTCATGAATGGTTAAATGTTTTTGGCGGCGGAACTTCTGCAACCTTCTCAACAACTGTGCGCTCATAAAATGTCCCTTTTGTGTAGAATGTTATATACTTAATAGAAAAGTAGCATATTCTACAAAACATGTCAATCTTTTTCGTTACTTATAGTGAAGTTTCGATTTATGGAATTTGCATGGGGTGGGAATGAAAAGCGCGGTGATAAATCTAAAGCTATATGTTCTCTTTCACAACATCAAGAAACTCATTAACTTGAGTTTGGCACTTTTTCGGGCTTTTGGGCCGTATTTTCAGGTAGTTCTCGTCGAGAAAGCAATTTTGTGGTATCGAAAACCTGTTTTTGCGATCCGAGAGACTTTTCCGACGACAAATTCGAAAATTTGCCAAACTCAAGTCATTAATATTAAACGGCTTATAAATATAATCTGCCACCTTTAACTTCTGTGCTTCTTCAAAGACTTCCTTGTCCGCATAACCAGTTATCAAAATTTCCGGCACAGACGGCTTCCCTGCATGACGTAAATAGGCCCTGATTTCTTTCACAACTTCAACCCCATTGATTTTAGGCATTCGGATATCCGAAATAATCAGGTCAAAATCGTTCTCTTTAACCTTATTCATTGCGGTTTGGGCGTTATTGGCGATATCAACATTATATCCTGCTTTCTTTAAAAGCTGTTTCAGGCTTGTTGTCACTAATCCTTCGTCGTCAATCACGAGTATACTCTTCGTCATCACAACCCCTGTGACCCCTTCCGGCCTTGTGCCGCCGATACAGATTTGCGTCTCTTTATTTACCACCAAAGCTATAATTGAAGGTCATCATCACAATATTAACGTACTCCTCGTAGTTCCCGTTTATATTGGCACCCGAAGATGACCCGACCGTATTCCCGCTTAAATCCCGATCCGTAAAGAAAACGCCCGTCCAAGACATATCAAGGGTCGCAGAATCATTTACGTGATACCCAAATCCTAAATTAACTCCATGAGAATCGGAATCGGGCAGGAATGAATTAAAGTTAGCGTCCGGTATAGGTGTTTCATGGAAGAAATAACCGGCCCGCAGATCTAATTTATCGTTATATGCGTACTCACCCCCTAAACTGAATGCCCACGAACTTTTCCAATCCAAATCCAAGTGGGTCGCTGAGTCTAAAGTATTTTTTATCAGTGTCGATGACTCATTTGGATAATCCAGTTCTTCCTGATTTATGGTAGACCAATCCGTCCATTCCGCATCGAAATTAAAACGCCACTTTTTATCGGGTTTAAAGCTGTAACCAAGTACGACACTTTGCGGCAATGTAATATCCCATCGAATATCCGTGGAATAATTTGCACCTCCGAAAATCGTAGCAAGCGGATTGGCTCCCAAATCATTCAAGCCATGTAACGTGGCTTCCCCTTCCCATTTTAAGTCTATCGGGCTTCGATATTGAAGACCAAATTGATGCTGTTCGTTAACTTTATACAACGTAGATAATGTGTACCCTATTCCGTAATCCTGAAATTTTAATTGCGCTTCGGAATCGGTTCCGGGTTGCTGATTAAGGAGTTTGTTTTGACTCAATTTGGCATTAACGACATCAATACCAATACCCACGGATAAATTATTGTTAAGTTGATAGGCTCCGGCTGCCAAGTAATCAACGTTTTCCAAGTCCGTTCGTGTTGCCACATATTTCGAAAAACTATCCTCAGCCCATTCCGTCGAAGCACCATTGTTGGACCGGACTCCGACCCCAAATGAAAAATCATCGGTTTCAAAGTCATTCACATAATACAATTGTGGGATCACTATGTTTTCCCGCCTCATCTGAGTATCAACACCGGATGGGCTTGTGTGGTCTACAAACAAATTAAGCCAAGCAAATCCAGCGGAAACATGCTGCCCGTCTTCCAATTGAGTCATCCCGGCAGGATTATGATATACGTCAGCAGCATTATCTGCCTCACCGACGAAAGCTCCCCCTTTCGCTAAAGATTCAGCATCTCCGAAACCTAAACGAAAGGCCCCGGAACCCGCAGCAAATGCCTGTGAAGACATCACCAAGATTACAAACATTCCCATTATTGTTGTTAAATATTTTTTATACATAAATTTCTCCCATTAAAAAACATAATCACATTTCAAAAATTATTTTTATTATAACCAATACCAGCAAAATGAGATACAGTTTTCTTAATTATTTTAAATTAAAACATTGTATGGGTCATTGCCACTTTGTTTCTGGGATCATGCTGAATCATGGTTTTCATCACAATTAACAGGAAGGGGCTGGCATCATTTCTGAATACCAACCCCTTACCGTTTTATTAAACCGTCACCGGTATTCGATTTTGTTTAACCGGGATTTCTTCGTCAACAACCGGCTCGGTGTAAACCGAAAGATGTTCTTTAACATCGGCTGCGAGATATTGCAGGAACTGCAAAACTTCTTCTTCCGTGACATCAGGCAGGATCGCCGCCATTTCGGCGCTCACGAATTCTTTAAACTCACTGTCCTGATCTTTAAACCGGGTAATCCTTTTGACCGTTCTGTGAATGCTGCCTTCGGAACCGCGCCTGGTGATAATCTCAAAAACCTGCTGGGCGATGAGATTTCCCGAATCATCATAATGGTTCTGATCGATAATCCGGTTCTGGGTCGAAACTGGTTTGGTCATGGAGAACCTCCTATTAAAGTTAAATGGGATTCGGCGCTTACCGAACGGCAATTTTCACTGCCGTTTTCTCATCTCCATTTCAAACTCAATAGGTAAAGCGAGGTTCTTTCCTTTTCGCCCAACTGCCTTTCGGTTAAAAAGGATTATCGGTAAGTGGATTTATTATATATAAATTCTGCTCGGGAAACAATTATTTTTTGTGGGGGTTGCCCGGGATTGCCAACCTCAAGAGGGTGTAGTCAAAAAAATATTTTTTCTCTTTGGATTTCAAGCAGTTACAAGAATTACTCCCTTTCCAAGTTCGACAGATTCGAAAACCGAATGTTATACTTATAGTAGACAGTATCCATCTGGCTTTCCCCTTCCGCGGTTTCTGATTTCTTCTCTCCTGTTCCCGTTTAAGGCCTTTTCAATTAATCTGGTGCCGGAAACATATTTTTATGAGCCAACAAAACGACGGTTATCAATTCAAGGGTACCGGTTTGACACCCAAAGAGAAAAAATGGGGCGAACAGAGATTCTCTGAATACCGGATAAATTATCCACATCTGCATAAAATGAGCGACCTCTTGATTCTTGAAGAATTAATCTATCAGGAAGCACTCCACGAACGGTTAAAGGAGAAAATTTCCCAAACCACCCGCAAGCAAGTCATTAGTGAGAAGGCGGAATTCCCATCGCATCTTCAGGAAGATTTAAAATCCTCCATTGACCTACAGTTCAGGCTCAAGGAAAAACTGGGCCTTTTTGAAGACAAAAAGAAACTCGATGCATTCCGGGATTTGCAGGAAACCGAAGAAAAATTTAAGCAATATCGAAAAGAAAACCCCGATCTTTTTAAAGTAACCTGCGTTCAATGTGCATTTCCGTTTTATTTGAAACGCAGAACGGTCGATTACGAACCCTTGACAGCTTCCTGGTTCAAAAATAAGGTTCTTTTTAATCTGCCCTTATTCAAAAAATATTTAAGCGGAGAGCCGTTATCCAAGAAGGATATGACCGAGATTCTAGGCGTATCTGAAGACTATATTGACTGGGTTATTGAAAAATTTATGACAGATAAGAAAGACACTGAAACATCTGATGAGCCCTCATCAGATGCAGAACCACAATCTCACTATGAAGGCGATTCGGCAACACAAACACCTGCGGAATAGCCTCTTCCCGTTTCTGCTTTTAGATCTCCATTTTGTTTTTGTTATTGCTCCTTTGCTTCTCAAACGACGAATATGACAAAAACAAACCTGACAGAAGAAGAAATTCTTTTTTTCGAAGATTGGTATACGCCCAAGATCCTTCTTGAGTGCCTTTTCCACGATTTCAACAATCTATCCGCTTTTAAAAAAGACAAATTCGGTCAGATAAGACTTTACCAGGAAACCATGATTTCCGACGAGTCAATCATCGACTTCGAATTGACTGCCGAAATGCACGATATGAATAAAAAAGAAGAGTTTTTGATGAGAAAAATCGTCGGTGACATCTATTGTTTTGGTGCCCGCAAATTCGGAAAAACCAAGGCTGTTCAGGAATTAGACCTCATCAATTTCATGCTTACAACCGACGGTTCCAACAAAATTGCTTTTGCGTCGGTCGATTTAATCCATTTAAAGCAAGTCCTTGACCCAATTAAGAACGCATTTGGCAATCATCCGATTCTATCCAAATTTGCCGGACGGTTGAAAGGATCGCCCGATTATTACATTTCCCTGAAGAATGGCTGTGAATTAAACAGCGTTAATTTCAATTTGGGATCAACGACCCCTGGCAGACAGTGGTTCGGTAAGCACGTTTTCAGAGTTTATATCGAAGAGGCCTCGATGGAGACAGACGAGGTTTACGATAAGCGTAAAGACGCTCTTTCAGAATTGGGTGCAGTTTTCCGCATTTCCGGGATGACTAATTTCACTCCTCACTCACCCGCAGGAAAGGCCTTTTATAAACTCGAAAATCAGAAATGGGTTTTAAATTACCCTCAATTCATTAATCCCTTCTTTGATAAGAAAGAGAAACAGGAGCGCATCGAAGAATACGGCGGAGAAGATTCCATCGGTTACAAAATTTTTGTCAAAGGCGAAGTGGTCGAAGATGGTGTCTCTGCCCTGGATATGAAGCGTATCCGTGACAACTGCTATTTGTATGACAGCAAAGGTAATTTCACGAAAGAAATCAAACGTTTTGAAATCAGCAAGGAAACATTCAGATTCTGGAAAAGACTTATCGTCGTTCAAAGACCGGAAAATGCAGAACGAATTTTTGTGGATGCGGATATCGGAAAAAAAGTTACCGAAATCATAGTCCATTCTGAAATCAAGGATTCTTACGAATATCTCTACAACGTCGTTCTCTATAACCTCACTCAGCAGG
Organism: uncultured Planctomycetales bacterium; assembly: GCA_964620805.1. GTDB lineage: Bacteria > Omnitrophota > Gorgyraeia > Zapsychrales > JAHFFX01 > CAZUJQ01. The sequence continues at coordinate 5,986 of CAZUJQ010000042.1, forward strand.
AAATTGAGGAAATTCTCAAAGCCGTCGTCAAAAAATTAAGAGCTAACGTCATCGGAATCGATTGCGGCGACGGCGAAGGCCGCGGGATATACAGCAATTTTGAACGAGAGTTTCCCAAAGAGAATCTCGTTTATTACGACGGGAGCATGAAAATCAAAGTCGGGTTTGAGTACGAAGATGCTGATGAAAATGGAGAAAAGCAGATCAAGCTGGATAAAGGCAAACCCGTTTCCCGTTTTGAATATATGTCCGAATTCTCCGTTAAGCGAATCAAGGACCTTTTATATGCCGGCAGATGCCGAATCCCGCAAGACTACAAATTTGATGCTCAATTCAGCGTTGTCATTGAAACGATGTCTGGGAGCCGGACGATTTACAAATGTATCAGCACTCAGGGCGATCACCTTTTTGATGCATGGCGCGTCTTTGCCATTGCCCAATGGCTTAAAAAGGATTTTAACGAAACCGACGAGATATTTGACGATACCAACTGGGGAGTCGGCGCTGTTAATTAGGACTGCAAAATATGTCTCATGACGCACAAAATCTTTTGTTAAATCACATCCTGGCCATGATGGTGCGGAAAATCATTGTCCCTTCCAATTTTCACGGCCAGGTCATAGCGGTCAAAGAAATGCTCCAAAACGATATTAGCGGGCTGGTTGATTCTTTGACCGATTTTGCCGTTGAGACGGCAACAGTGGACTTTGACATTGAAACCGGTGATGACGCGATAACCGGTATTTTTAATACCTGGCTGGGAAGAATAAACAGCGATCTTCGCGGGAAAATTCCAACCGGCATTAAGCCCCTGGCCAAACAATATTTCATGGAACGATGGAAATATTCCTCGTTTCCCGTCTTAAAAATTTCCAAGTGGGACGCCGATCCAAAAACAAAACTGGTTCTGCCTTCGCGAATGTTTTTTCTCGATGGCGGAAGTATATTTGCGCAAGATAAAAACCCCAATGATGCCGGATTAAACATTGACCAATATGATTACTTCCTTGGCAAAAACATGGAAGCAAAGAATAAACTCGACAAGAACGTGATTTTTACAAGGCAAAACGGCCGCTGGCATGACAAATATCCCATCCCCTTCCTTGTCAAGCGGGGGGTTTATCACAACTGGCGGATTATCGAAGCCATCAAACGCAACGAAATCGACATTCTGGATCAAATCATTCCCTATATGCTTCTCATCAAAAAGGGAACCGAAAAGCTGGCTTTGGATAAAGGCATTAACTACGACGACAAAAAATTAAAACTGGTTATCCAGCAGATGGAAGACCTGATTAAAAAAGCAAAGAGCGTACATTTTGATCTAGAAAAAGCGTTCACCACTCCGGTCAGAGCCAGCCAGTTTGACGAAGAAATAAAACATTTGATTCCTGATCTCTCGGCCATATTCCAGCCTGATCTTTTCGCCTCTGCCGAAAAAAATATTATCGCAGGTCTCGGGTTTATTGACGTTGTTGAAGGCGAAACCACGACCAGACGGGAAAGCATTCTTAACCCCAAACCGTTTATTCAGGAAGTCATCAGCGGGGTTGATGATTTCAAACAACTTTTGAAAGACCTTGTTCTTTTAATTATCGAAAAGAACCAGGATCAATCCAAATACTCAAAGTTGAATTTTGAAATTACATCCTCCCCTGTCCGCGGGTTTATGACGGATAAATTCAAGGAAAGAATCCGTCAGCTTTACGACCGCGGAAGAGTTTCCTCCCAGACGGCTGTCGAGTTAATCGGTGAGATCGATTTTGAGGTGGAAGTCAGGCGTAGAGAAAAAGAAGCCAAAGACGGAATCGAGTACATCATGGCCCCTCCTTTAATTGAGAACCGTGAAGGTATCGGGCAGGATTTCTCCGTCTCACGTGGCGCTGACAAAGAACCGCCTGATGACAAGTCGGGCATAGAAGCAAAAAACTTTAATAAGGCCTCTTTGGATGATGCAGAACTCATGGCTTCCCCGTATCAATCCGTCAGAGATCTGCCCCAGAACGTGAAAGACAAATTACCGAGTTTAAAGCTGCGCAGAAAGTGGCTCAGGATATTCAACAATGCCTTCGATTTCTATCTAAACAAACTTAATGATGAGAAAAAAGCGGAGTCAAGCGCCTTCGCAACTGCTTGGGCCAAAATTAATGACAACAGTGTAGATCTCCAAAACTTCTTAAGAGACTTTAAAGAGAATTCCCAAACGGAAGTCTATGAAGATGGCAGAGAAAAAGACGAAATCATCGAAATTGCCAGAGCCAAGATGGGCATTGATCTTCAAAATAATACCGATCTGGCAGGATTTAAAACGGTTTATACCTTCGCCGATGTTGCCAACGGCAACGGTGCCAGGCTTCCTAAACATCTCCTTTTAAAAGCCCTTCCCAGCCTGATCGGGAAACCGGTCAACATCAACCATATCAGGAACTATGTGGTCGGATATTACATCGATTACCGCTATGTTGAAGCGGAGAACAAGGTCATAGCCTACGGTATTTTCTTCAAAAGCAACTTTGGGACTGAATGGGTGGAAGCAAAGCAGCTGCTTAAATCGAATCTTCTTGGAACTTCTCATGAGGTGTGGTGTCCGCGCAAAAGCCGTAAATATTTGTCCGACGGCACCTACGAGGCGCAGGCCATTGAATTCGCAGGCGGTGCCTTAATTTACAGAACCCATCCTGATGCGGTTAATCCAGAGAAGAAAATGGAAACTGCTTACAAAGGCTGCGACGTACTGGAAATGGCCATTAAACATATGAACCAAAATCAAAACGACTTAATTCTTGCTTCCCAGCAAATACTAACCAAAAAGAAATACGATTTAGAGGATTTAATCACGGCTAACGAAACTGACAATGCCGTCCCTAAAAACGAACCGGCGACCGAACAGAAACCAGCAGATTCTCCCACGCCCCAGGAGTCTCGTGTTCAAGAGATCCCGAAAATCAAATGCCAGAATTGCGGGCATCAGTTCGAAACTAACGCGGTCGGCGAAATCCCCTGTACAGAATGCCGGGCTATTATCGACAGGACCGGCAAAATTCTTTATCCGCCTCAAAAAATCAATTTTAGCTTCAGAGACCCTGAAGACGGCTCGTCCAACTGGCGGCTTATTCAGGAAACCAGCGATAAAGTTATCGTTAAGAATCTGGATACGGGAAAAATCTATGAATTAAGTTACAAAACTGCAAATGACAATGACGAACTTCTTAATCGGCTTAAGTTCATTTACATCGGGTATGCCAATTGTCCGCAATGCGGTCATTCAACCTCTTTTAGCACCGTTACCAACGTCGATAAATATGAGATTGACTGCAAGCACTGCGGACTACGGTATTACCGAAACATAAAAAGAGATAGCCTTAGAAAACAAATAAGCGCTTATCGGGACATCACCGAAGAATTTTCCGAAGAATTTAAGGCTGAAAAACAACCCGAAGGAGAAATTACGAACGTGGCAGATCAAATTATGGAATTGCAGGTTGCTGGGTTAACTCAGGAAACTAAATCTGAGAACAAAATGGAGCTTGAAACGGCAGGATTATCTGCCGCAGAGTCTCCCTCACGTCCTGTTGAGTTGGAAACAGCTTCATTAGAACAGGCTACTTTAAAAAAGAATGAGGATTTATTCGGCAGATACAAAAAGGCCGTCCAAAAGATGTCCTCCAAAATCCGGGAGTTAAGAAAAACTCTTAATTTGGAGACTTCGAATCTGAAATCTGCAAACAAGCTGGAAACGGCAAAGATACAGGAAGATGCAGATAAAAAGATAGGTTGGTACAAAGCCAATGCGGTCGAACTTATGAAAAGGCGCGAGTCTTTGGGTAAGTTCGCGGAGGATTTGTCCGATGACAAGATAATGGACAATGACGCTTATGCAAAGGCAAAGCTTGAGAAAGAAAATGCTTTGCTGAAAGCGGTTAAAGAAAGCGGAAACGATGTCGTGGGGGATAAATATTTCCTCGGCAAAGATGACGCGGAACTAAACCGTTTGAGAGACGAGATAAGTCACAAAGCATTTGGAAATTCCTAATTTAAGGAGAATGCGTGCAATGAACGGATACGATCCTACGCGGCGTCTGGATTTGGAAATTGCTAGGCTGATCGGAGAACCGATCAATACCCAGCTTCCCGTTCCGGTCGCCATTTCTGAAATTGCTGATACTTTTACTGCTGAACCCGGTGAACACGCCTGGAGAATCAAAAATCTGGACAACACCGCGGATGTCGTTCTTGACGTTGATGCTAACGGCGTTATTACTCCCGTGAAGAGAACTCCATTGACTGACGTTGAGCTAACCTTCAAAGGCCTCAATTCAAAGATGGATTACGTTCTGGTTGAAGATGTCCTCAACAAAGTGGATACCAACGCCCTGGCCCGCCGGAAAGAAGCCATTTCCCGCGGAATGGATAAGACTGAATTAAAAATTATCATCGATGCCCTTTTGACCCCGACCAACGAAGTTTTTCCTTTCAACGAAGTCGGCGGATACAGCGTTACCGTTGCATCCGGTGATGATCTTTATGATGTCTTTTTCAAGGCCAAACACGGCATTGAAGATTACGGTGACAATTATCATGCTCTGGTTGGTTCCACGGTGAAAGAGAAAATCGACACCTACGATAAGGATAACGCCACGACCTTCAACTATAACCTCACGTTGATGGACCGTCTGGCTAAAGTTGGCATTTCCGTCCGAAAAATTTTCGGCAAAGTTTCCCGGATTTCTGCGGAAACCGAAACCGATCTTCTGGATAAAAAGAAAATGATCCTGGTTGCCCGCGACTCTACGATCACGGAAGGCAAACCCATTCAATTTGTCCGCAGAAAAATCAACCCTGCGATTGCTCAATTAATGGGTGCCGACGTTGACAGTGCCCAACGAGCCATCATGGTCGGACAGGTGCCTGTCATTGTTGAAGTTTCTGGTACCAAAGAAAACGTTTTAGGCTACTCTGTCTATGGTTATGAAAGTATTGTTATTGCCGTGAAAAATCCCAGGGCAATTGCAACTGCTGACTTAACCACGATTTTAACCTAGTGCTCCCTTCGAGGGGAGGCTTAACCGCCTCCCCTTTTTCCCTTCTTGTTTCCCTCTTGTTTCTGATCCTGATTCTCTTAAACCACCTTTATCAACCGAAAGGATAACTGATGATTATCTTTAAAAGTGCCCTGTCAAATAAGGAAAAGGAACACATCTCGTCCCTGCTTTATGAAATGTCGGACATTTACGGCGATTTTTACATCACCAGAAACAACCTCCGTCTTTTTATCAAAGAAAACCAGAACGTTTTATTCGACTGCCTAAAAAGAGGAGACAAAATTGCCTTTAATAATGCAGGGATAGGCGTTATCTGCGGTTTTTCTGACAAAGCAGAAAGAAAATATTTAAAGGTCTTAACCAATGACCTGAAATTCATCAAGAACGTATTAAAAGTTATCTCCTGGAATCTTGATTGTGACTTATACATAAAAATCAAAAAGAATAATCCCCAGCGTGGAGTTCTTGAAAACAATTATTTCAGATTTGCCGGTGACCGCGGCAGAGAAGTACTCCTCGTAAAAAGGGCTAAAAAGTATGTTGAGCGAACTCAGAACCAAAATCCGGGCCTTAATTGAAGACTTTGCCAAAGCCAATTTTCAGGTCTTTACTTATACCAATTCCAACATTTTTACTCTGGCAGAGCCTCACATTGTCGCCATCACCAAAGTTTTAATTAACGGCAACGAGCTGCAATCCGGGGAATCTTATAGTTTCGATCCTTCGACCAACAAAATCACCATTAACGGAGTGTCTTTTAATACAGGAGATACGATAGAAGTTGATTTTACTTTCAATAAATATAGCGACGTTGAACTTAACGAATACATCCGCGCTGCTTTAGTCTGGCTGAGCATTTATGACTATACCGAAGGTGATTTTGAACTCGAAAGCAACAATGTCTTCCCTACCCTCTCCAACAAAGAGGAAGACATGGTTTCCATCATCGCTTCCATTCTCATTAAGCCCGATTACACAAGCTACAAGTTACCAAACGTATCAGTGATCTATCCTGAACATTCGACCAAAGAACAAAGGATCAAAGACCTTATCAATTATTTCAAACACGGCGTGGGTGCCGTCGGTGTTATTAACTGGCATCGATCAATCGTTGAGCATGACATTATCGATACCATGCTTTTAACGGCTGTCAAAACCGAAACAAAATATCTCGATCTTGAAATCAGCAGAAAGACCAAAACAACTTATGGCCTGGAAATCCTCACGAAAAACGGATACGTGGTCGATCTAACCGGCGGAACAATTTACTTAACCGTTAAGCAGAACATGGAAGATCCCGATACCAGTGCCGTCATTTCAAAAGACATTACCCCCTCTCTTCCTTCTTCGGGAATTGAAAAGATTGTGTTTACCTCTGCTGATACAGATATTTCAGGAAATTATTACTACGACATTAAATTTAAGGATGCCGAAGGCAATTCATACATTCTTTTTCGCGGAAGAATCAAGTTCATAGATTCCGTGACGACGCGGGCATAAGTTCTATGAGAGAAAAGCTGGATGAATTAATCAATCAGGAAGGCCAGTACATTTACGTATACCAGGGGATTGAATCCGTTGATGACCCGTTTGAGAAAAACGTCGTTACGGCCAATTTAAACCCATTACCCGTCAAGGCTCTCGTCGTTGACTTTACCGCTTCAAAAGCCCATTGGGTCATGCCCGGGATTAAAGTTTCCCGGATCAAAGAAATATACGTGCCCAAGCGTTATCGTTCCCTCATAGAAAATACCCAAAAAATTGAAATCAGGAACTCTTCCGGTCAGAAGGAATCTTACGAAGGGTGGCGGGAGAATGGGGAAATGCAAATTCGTGAGGAAGGCGGTTACCTGCGAGTGTACGTCTACTCCAAGCATACTTAAATGCCCCTAAAAATTAAATTTTTTGGTTCTGAAGGCTTTAAAGAAATCAATGAGTTCATCGAGAAGCATGATAAATCCATCAGAGCCAGCTTAAAGAGTCTCGGCGATAAAACCGCCGAAGAAATGAAAAACATCATTTCAAGCAGCAAAGTACGCCCACAGGCCGGAGAGCCGACTGATCTTGAAGACAACATCAATGTCGAACACTTTCCTGATAAAGGATGGGGTGTCGGCGATATTAACCAGTTAAACGAAAAAGCCAAATATTGGCGCGCAGTCAATTTCGGGTCTAAACACCTTGTCGGAACAGAAACGCACGGACATTTTGAGCCGGGTGATCCCAAGCCTAATCCCGAGGAATTTCGAAAAGGGCGGTTAAAAAAGGGGTTTTATAAAATCCGCATTCAAAACGAAATACCAGCCATGAACTACATTCAGAAAACGGTCAACTTCCTGCGCAGGCAGCTACTTAATTTGAAATTTGGAGAAAGGCAATAGCCTCATGTCAGTTTACCGGATTTCGAGAAACATCGAATCTTCCATTATCGAGTTTATTCAATCCGAACTTTCGTCTGCCGGATGGACAAACATTACGGTAGAAAAAACGTTCAGCCGTATTTACGGCATCCCCGTTGAGACGTTTCAGAAACAAGCCGCCATATGCGTCAGACTAGAAGATACACAACACCAACAGGCTGAAATCGGTGAAACATCAACCAATAGATTTCCCTTAGTGCTTATAGATATTTTTGCAACAAGTGACGGCCAGAGACTTGATCTTAAAGATTTTCTCGTTCAAATCTTTAAAAAAGGTCTCCCCTACTTCGAATACCAAACCAGCGGCAACACTATAACCAGCCGTATTCAAAACGGAAGAATCAGGGTCACAAAGATTGATGACGTGCCAGTCAGTTTTGGCGTTGATAAATCCTCTCTGGAAGTGCATGACCGATACCGTCACTTATTAACTTTAGAAACGAGTTTGGGACGGGTGGAGGGTTAAAAATGCCTGGATTTTTTCTACAATTACTTCAAGCGTATGGTTTGGATGTCTTTCAGATAGCTCTGATTACTTATCTATTTTGGAAGCTTCATGCCAATCATTTGAAGCACATCATCGAAAAAATTGACACGAACATCAAAGAAACCAAATGCATCAAGAATGAGATTATCGGATTAAAGGAAAGAGTTTCCCATCTGGAAGGTCGTTTTTCCTCACCCCAGGATAACGAGAAGTTTTAACTCCCCTATTCTCTCCCGTTTTTGTTTCGGCTCCCAGCTTTAATAAATTTGTAGATAAGAAACGCATATCATTCCCAAGACGGTCTAAGGAGGACTATAAAGAATGATTCATTCAAGCAAATATCAACCCAGAATTTATCCTGTTAATGGTGACGGCGCGCCGGTCGAAATTGACCGGGCACAGTCGATTGACCCTACGGTTTCTTTAAACCGCGATAAGGTCGAGGAAATTGGAAATTCGGACGTTGTTGGTTTCGTAAAAAAGAGCCCTTCGGTTGGGTACAGATTAACCCAATTGGAATACGGCTCAATGGAGTTTTGGAGAAAACTTTGCAATAAAGCGGACAGTGTTAATACCCTGACACTCGATGACTTTAAAACTCCGACGTTCGATATCGCAGCCTTTTTAACGGACGATGACGGCAGTTTCCGGGGAACGCTCTGGTATCCGAAACTCAGAACTTCGGGTTTTTCTCTCTCCATTGGAGACCCTGATGCCATCATCGAAAGGTCTTTTGATTTAGTCGGCGAAGAAGCGGTTGTCTGGCAGGGAAGCAATAAGTACGTGATCTATGTTGAACACGTTGCCGGTTCGGGAAGTGATGATGTCGTTGATTTAAGCGCCCGTGTTCCCGCCATTGACCCGGATGTTCCGACTGGGAAAACCGATGCCGAGAAATACATTTATCGTGTTGTTCGCCTGCGCAGCGGAATTGCAACAGAGTTGGATCTTAGTGCCGACGCTACTTATGATACGGTAACGAAAGAACTAACGATCACCAGCGGGGTTCAGGCCGGTGATAAGTATAAAATCTGGCATACCTCTGCAACGGCTCCATCTACGATCTTCGTTCCCAATACAACCGATCCCAGCGCCTTAATTGCTGATTCAGTTTCGATTTACTTGTACATTCCAGGATCAGGAAGTCCAAGCGCCTCAGATTATTTGTACCGGCTTCAGAGTGCTACGCTTGACGTTACGTTCGACAGACAGGATGTCAAGGAAATCGGCAACAAAAAAGTCGTCCAGCGGGGAATTAATAACAAAACTGTCAGCGTTGCTCTTGGACGTGTTCTTGAGCAATTTAGCATTGAAGAAGTTCTGCGCGGTCAGGCTCCGGGTTATGGAAAACTTGACGTTGAAAAGCTGACCGATAAGGCCAGCTTGATTATCAAAATCTATGCTGACAACACCAAAAGCAGCCTGCTTTATGGATTTAAAGCAGACAATCTCTCCCCTACTGATGTCAACAATGCAGCCAACATTAATGCTTACGTTAACGGCGAAAATACCATTCAGGGCGAACAACTGATTATCAGTTCGGATAATGCCCAATTAGGAAACTTCTAAACTGATTTTTAGGGATGGGGTTGACTCCATTGTTAACCCCTCCCTTCAAATTTCAACTTTGGGGAAGGATAAATCCAATGGCTATCAAGTCAAAATTTAAAGATCCAACCGTAAATTTTGTCATTCACGGCGTAAAAACCGTTGGGAATTACGTTTACGTTTTACTTGTTGATATGACAGGACAGGCCTTAATCCGCCGGATTAAGAATGACAATACGGAAATTCTATTTTCCAAAAAACCAGACCAGGCCTCCATCTCCGATTTCTGGACGAATGCCGATCAGCATACTTATCAATACATCCATGAGGTCTAAATTTCGATGGGTAAGCAACTTTTATTAGGCGGAAGCAGTGCTCACAGCGTCGGGAGTCAATCGTTTGACTGGTATGACAACGGCGATGAAAGAAATTGGTCTTCCCAGAACCGGAATATCCGGATCGGATGCCCCGGGACTATCCGTAACTGGCGAATGAAATTATCGACCCCCTGCGGTGTTGGGAATGGCAGAACTTTTGCCTTTTATAAAAACAGTGCTAATTCCGGCTGGCAACTGGTGTTTGGAGAAACGGATACGCTGCTATTTGAAAACACTGCTTCTCTGCTTTTAGCCATTGGCGATTCAAGCAGGATGAGACTGGTTAGTACGACAGGTACTCCCCCAACCCAGCAGGCAATGTGGTGTTCTGAATTTGAGAGTGACAACCCGAAAGAAACTACGCATGGCACGGGCACTGAAAGTACGGGCATTGACGCGATACCTACGTCAACACCTAGCTGGGGCGGATTGGTTGGCGACATTAACTGGAGAAGTTCAGATGATGTCGGGATTGTTTGTCCGATAGCTGGAATTATAAAAAATTTATTTTTCTTCGTCCTCACTGCTCCGGGCTCGGGGAAAAGCTGGGAACTTGAAATCTTCAAAAATGGCCAGCCTACGGGTCTTAAATGCACCATTTCTGATACTGGAACGACCAACACTAATCTGGTTAACACGTTTTCTGTCGTTGCCGGAGACAGGTTGAGTTTTAAGATCACGCCTAGCGGAACTCCCGCCAACACGGTCGTCAACGTTGGATGGTGTTTTGAAACGGAGAATGACGGAGATTTTGCCTGGTTCTCTTTTACGGAAAGTCAGGACAACGCTGACAATCGTTACATGTCCATCAGCGGGCGGACTTCTCCCAGCAGCACGTCTACAGCCAGACGCATGATGACCAGTGCATGTTATCTAAAAAAATTCGCCGTGAAGCTGCAGGACGCCCTTGCGGTTGGCAATTCCAGGACGTTTGTGATTCGTAAAAATGGAGAAAATACCGGTTTATCAGTTACTTTATCTGATTCCGAAACGTATAAAGAGGTGGCAGTTGTTATCCAATGTGCAGATTACGATGAATTGGATATCAAAGAAACAATCATGGGTGCTCCCACTACTACAAGATTTATGATGGCAGCAGTTGTTTCGTTGACTCCCCCGCCTTCCGGTGGTGGCATCACTCATCAATTCAATAAATACACCGGTAAATATGAATTGTTTAATGTTAATCCAACTGACCAGGACCTCTTAAACATCGCTCTTTGTAAAGAGCACACAAAATTTAAGTTGTGATAAAGGAGAGGAAAATCTATGAGGGGAACTCATTTGGATCCTAGTAATCCAGCCAAAGCACAGGCATATCGAATTTATGGCGGTTCTGCCAATAATGACGGCGCCAATGGAAATCCGACTATTCCCAGTGACCTATCCATCAGCGTATCGAAAGACGGCGGTGCCTTTGCTGCAGCCACAAATTCACCCGTAGCGATCAGTGGGGTCGGTGGAGCTTTCTATTTAAACTTAACGGCTGCGGAGATGAATGCTGACGTTGTTTTCGTCAACGTTGATTATGTCGGTAGCAACCCGACCTTAAAAGGAATCGACGGGCGCATCATTATCAGAACGTCTTCCGGTGGCGGAAGCGGACTTAGTTTAAACAGCACCGTTAATGACATCAATGCATTACCGGAAACTCCGCCAACTTTAGGCGAAGCCATTTCCTTCCTTTACCAATATTTTAAGAACCGGCGACGGGCTTCATGGAGCCTAACCCCTCACATCAATAGAGGTTAACTTGCCTCAAGGTATGAGATAAAAATCGAAACATAATTTTAAAGGGTATGGTGCGGCGTATGGATGAACATTTGGACATAAGCGAAGCCTATCTTGACCAGGCACTGAAAAACACTGCGTCTTCTTTGGTCGGTGAGGTCATGAAACGCTTCGAGATTTTAGAAAACAAGGAAGACATTAAATCCGATACGAAAGAACTGATTTATGAAAAGTTTCGTGAACTAAAATCGGTTCTTAAGGCCTTTAATTACGGCGTAAAATTCATCACTCCCAGGACTTCAAAAGAGTAGTTCTGGGGGTGTTTTATTTTTAGGAGAACTTGTATGGAAAATGCACAGGGAATCGACAGGCAGAAAATACTTGCCGAAGTGACTGAAAAACTAAATGAACTGGATGAACTTCAGGAAGCTGAGGGAATGATCGAAAACAACACGATTGAATTTCAATACAACGGTTCAATTTATAGAGTGCGTAAACCTAACCGCCGTGAACGGGAAGAACTCAGATTGGTCAAGAACAAGAAACAAACCCAGCTTCTTAAAGATCCCGATAATGTAACCGAAGAAGAATTAATAAAAGTCTTATTAGACAGATCTGTTCCGGTTGACATTCCCAAGATGCGCCAGGATATCAGAACATTTCAGCAAAAAATCGAATCACTGGCAGTGGACATTACCGAAACTGCCAGTAAACCGGACAGGGATAAACTAATCGACCAGGCTGAATCATTAAGATGCGAACAGTTAAATCTACAGTACCGAATTAATGAACTCCTCTCCTCCTGCGTTGAAAAACAGCTTAAAGACTTTATCCAGGAATATCTGGTTTATATCGTCCT
>CAZUJQ010000043.1:0-18315 GCA_964620805.1 uncultured Planctomycetales bacterium
TTTTCCCATCGCAGACCAAAAGACCCTCCGCGCCCACGCCATCGCAGCTTCTTAAAATCGCCCCGAGATTCCCCGGTTTCTCGAGGGCCTCCACGACACAACAAAGAGGGTCCTTTTTAAACCTTAAATCTTCCAGACGAAAAAGCTTTGGGGAAACCACCGCCAGAATGCCTTCGTGCCTTTCGCCAAAAGCGATTTTGGCAAAAATCTCTTGGGAGACTTCAAAGACCGCTGTCTTCCGGGATAAGATTTTATCGATCCCTCCTTCTTTCCTTAAAAGTTCCCGGCACAAAAATAACTGTTGAAACACCACACCGGATTGCTGCGCCAGGAAAACTTCTCTTAAGCCTTCGACAATCGTGAGGCCCTGGGTTTGGCGTTCTTTGCGATCTCGGAGCTTGATGAGGTTCTGAATCCGCGGATTTTTAAGGCTGGTTAATTTATTTTGCGGCATCTTTCAGGATGTTGAGAAGGGAGGGATTCTGAAGAAAGTTTTCCGTCTCCCAGGAGCGGATCATGTCTTCTTTGTGCTTGGACCAAAGAGGGGCGTAGGTCTCCCAGCCCATCCGGGGCCCCTGGCGATTCACCCACGCTGGATTATCGTAATAGCTAAAAAGACCGTCGGGAAATATGGCATTTTTGACGGCTTTATAGGTCCAGTACGTCCAATGGAAACCAAACTCCTGAAAAGATGCCAAGAGATCTTTAAGCCACTGGTCTTCTCCAAAGAAGCCCTGGCGAACGTTGATGCCGAATTCACCAACATAAATGGGGCGGCATCGTGTCCGTGAAATCTTCTCGTAGTCCCACAACAGTTTCCGCAAGGTCGAATGATCCCATCTTCTGTCCTTGCTGGTGAAAGGGTACTTCTGCGACGGCACAAAGTTAAAGGCAAACTCCAAGGGCTGATAGAAATGAATGCTTAAAACCACTTTGTCATCTGAAAATTCGTCCAGACAGTTTAAGTCGGTCGCCCAGGTGTTTCCCTCGACAAAAAGAAGATGGTTTCGGTCGACGCCTCTGATCGTCTGAATCAGCTTTTGGTAAAAGGCATTCAAAGGCCGGGGATCGGCCAGAACCGCCTCGTTCAAAAGGTCATAGCCGGTGACAGCTTCCCGGTCTTTGTAGCGGTCAGCGAGGAATTCCCATAACAGGCATGTCCGTTTCTGATATTCTTTGTTTTTCCATAACAGCGCTTGCCCTAAGCTGTCGGAATGCCAGTCGTGATTCTGAGAGCCACAGGCCGCGTGCAGGTCCAGAATGATCCAAAGCCCGTGCTTTTCCGCCCACCCCACGAGATTGTCAAGGTATTGCAGGCCTTGCTCATCGTAATGATAAGGCCTCTTCTCGATCAAGCGATAGTGAAAGGGCACGCGGATACAGTTGAAGCCAAAATCAGCAATGGCCCGGATATCTTTTCCCTGGATAAAATGGCCGCGGAAACTTTTTTCAAAATAATCCAGGGCCTTTTGCCCCAGGACCCTGCGGAAATCCTTCTTGAAAATCTGCTCTCCCACATTCGGGGAATGCAGGATGTAGCCTTCCATCAAGAGCCATCCTCCCAGATTCACGCCTTTCAAAGTCAGGGGGCGGTTCTGGGGATCTACAATTTTTCGGCCTTTGATTGTGATGAATTGAGCCATGTCAACTCCCCATTTTTTAATTCTTGACAAAAAAAATTCCCATGCTATTCTCACATTGTCCAGCTACGGCTGGGCAGAACCAAACATCCCTCTGGCTTCGGTCAGGGGGAATTTTTTTGTCCTCTTAATTCCAGATCTCGTTTTAATTTCTTCAAATCTATAAATTTCGCAAGATTTCCCAAAGGAAAACTCATATACGGTGTTTTCCAATAAGCCCATACCGTCTCAAAAAGTCGCTAAGCTTGCTTTCCAGCAATTCCGCAGACTGCTCATAATTATCGTTGTGTCCACCGCGGACATCCAGGAATTCTTTGGGCTCCGGGGCCTGCTCGAACAACTTCCGGCCCAGGCGATAAGGGATCACCTCATCCTGCGGGCTGTGGATGAAAAACTTCGGGATCGCCAGGTTTTTGATCTTTCGTACAGAGTCCATCTTGGTTTGGATCAAAAAAGAAGGGATAAAAGGATAGATTGTTTTACTGATATCCGCGGCTTTCGTGAAAGAGGAATCAATCACCAGACAGGCGAGTTTTCTTTTGGTCGCCAAGTCAACGGCGACCGCCCCCCCCAACGAGGTGCCATAGGCCCCAATTTTATCCGGCTCGATGTCTTTTCTCGTCAGCAAATAATCGTAAGCCCCGAGGGCGTCTTCATAAAGGCCCTGCTCGGAGGGTCGGCCTTGACTTTGGCCGTACCCGCGGTAATCAATGATAAAGATATGAACGCCCACCTTCCGTAGCAGAGAAATCTTCTCTAAGCGATCGCTGATATTCCCCGCATTCCCGTGGAAATAAAGGAGGGTGCAACGACCCTGAGGATGCTTCACCAGCCATCCGTGAATGAGGACATTATCCTTTGTACGAAAAGAGATGTCCTCGAAATCCAATCCTACGCTGCGGGGGGTTCTTTCCATAAGACGCGTGGGATGGAAAATCGTGGTTTTCTCGAGATAACGGACATACGCCACAAAAGACATCAGAAAAACAACCACCCATATCAAAGAGACTTTCATGGATCTTTAGGAATTTTTTTCTTCCTTTTCCAGCTCCAAGCTAGATTTTCTCTGCGGGATGAGACTAATCATCAAACGAATGCTTTTCAAGACATCCTCACTGCGGAAGGGTTTGGTCAGATAATGATCCGCCTCCAGAGAAAGTCCTTTTTGCATATCTTCCAGCTCATTAAGACCGGAGATGATGATCACCGGCTGCCATTTGGGGGAAGGCGGATTTTCTCGAAGCTTTTTTAATACGGTGAATCCGTCCATCACGGGCATGATCAAGTCCAGAAGGATCACGTCGGGCGATTCCTTCACAATGAGATCCCAGGCCTCCTGTCCGTTTTGGGCCGTGATCACCTTGTAACCCTCAAGGGCGACCTTCTGGGCCATAAGGCCTAAGGTTTCCTTCTCATCGTCCGCGATAAGCACTTTGATCGTTTCCATTTATTCTTCTTTTTCCGCTATGGTGTTGATGTCGTCTGTCTTTGCCGAGGGATATTCTTCCAAATCATAAGTGATTTCCGTGGAAGGCATGGGGATTTTATCTATCCTCACCCGACCCTTCTTAAAAAATTCCACGGCCAGGGTGTCATGAAAATCCGAGAAGACCACCACCCTTTTGATGCCGGCGGTGATGAGGGCCTTGGAGCAGGTCGTGCACGGCATGTTCGTGATGTAGGCGGTTGAGCCTTCCACCGCGTGGCCGCGCTTGGCCGCTTGAATCAGCGCGTTCATCTCCGCATGCACCGTGCGCACGCAGTGATTATCAATGATGAGACACCCCGCCTCCTCACAGTGATCGTCCCCGGGAATCGATCCATTGTAACCGCTGGCGATCACGTTCTTATCCTTAACCAGGATGCAGCCGCAATGCATCCGGGGGCACGTGGCCCGTTCCGAGGCGAGCATCGCCAGTTTCAAAAAATATTCGTCCCAGCCAGGTCGTTTGGCCATCTTAATACACCCCCCGTATGTGTTGAACAACTTTTGTCTCATAAAATTCTTCCAATCGTTGATGAAGGGCTAAAGAAAGAGGCGGCAAATTCCCCGCCGCCAGGTTTTCTTGAACTTGATTCACTTTTGTTGCCCCCGGGATCACGGTTGCGACCGCATCAAAATCCAATATCCAGCGAAGCGCCATCTGCGCCATGGTGAATCCGGCGGGCATCAGGCTCTTAAGCTCCTCAACAAGTTCCAGGCCTTTTTCAAAAGGAACCCCGGCGAAGGTCTCGCCCACATTAAAGGCCTGCCCGTCTTTATTGTAGCGTCGATGATCGTCAGGCAAAAAAGTGGTCTGAGGAGTAAATCTTCCGCATAAAAGACCCGAGGCCAAGGGCAGCCGCGCAATCAGCGCCATCTTTTGGGCCTTGGCCTTTTCGAAAAGAGTTTCAATAGGTTTCTGACGGAAGATATTAAAAATGATTTGCAAGGAGACAATCTCATTGTGCTCTAGGCAAAACAACGCCTCCTCCATAGATTCCACACTGACCCCGAAGAAACGCACCTTGCCCTCTTTTTTAAGAATGCCCAGCCACTCCCACAGCTCGTTTTTCTTTAGAAACTCAAACGGAATGCAGTGGATCTGCATGAGATCAATGGTCTCCCGGCCCAAACGCTTAAGAGAATTGTCAATAAACTGCCGAAACGCATACAGCGAAAAATTTTTAGGCCAGCCAGGCTTAGGGAAACGGCCCATCTTGGTTGCCACAAAAATCCTTTCGCAACACCCTTGAAGGAATCTCCCGATCCTTTCCTCGCTTAATCCTTGGCCGTACACATCCGCGGTATCAAAGAAGTTCACTCCCCCTTCGAGGGCGTGGGACATGATGTCATGCGCGGTTTGGTCATCCACCCGGCCCCAGCCATCGCCCAGTTGCCAGGCACCTAACCCTATCTCGGATACCAACTCGCCAGTTACCCCGAAGGGTCTTTGTTTCATGAGCTGTTTAACCCTTATTCCTTGAATGCTTCTCTTTTCATCAGCCGGTCATCCTGATACCGCTCGATATACTCTAACATGCCATTGGCATCATAGACCTTAAAAGTCCCGGCCATTTTACCATCTTTTAAGAATCCTTCGGTTTTTAAGACGCCATCTTCATAGTACTCCCGCAAGAGGCCTTCCTTCTTCCCTTCCTTGATATCCACCGTTTTCCACAACTGCCCACCGGGATAATACGCGCTCCACAATTGATCGGTGATCTTTCCGTTCCTAAAATGGGTTTGATTGAGAAGCTCGCCGGTTTTATGAAAGGTTTTGAACAATCCGTGGGGCCGGCCGTTCTTGTAGTTTCCCAGGGTCATTAATTCGCCTGTTTCATCATATTCTTTGCTAACGCCATGGGCCACACCTCCTTGGGCCTGCCAGATCCTTCTTAAGATCCCGGCTTTGTCGTATTCTCGAATCCGGCCTTTTTGTCGGCCCTTTTTATAGGAGGTGATTTTTAGAAGAACCCCGTTTTCTAAATATTCTTTAACCAATCCGTGGATTTGGCCCTGTCGATACTCGCTCTCCCGCCAGAGGGTTCCCCAATGATATTCTTTGAAGGCCCCTTCCCTAGATCCATGGACATAATTGGCTTCCATCTTCAATTTCCCTTCGGCGTCATAGAATCGTACAGGCCCATGAAATTGACCGGATTGATAAGAGGCCTCAAGTTGGAGGGTCCCGTCCGGATAATACGCCCGGGCCGGGCCTTCGAGAAGACCGTCTTTATAAAACCCTTCCCCTTTGAGCTGCCCTGCTGGATAGTAAGCATTAAACGGACCGTCGGGTTTGTTCTCTTTTAGGTTGAACCGGCGCTGCACCCGGCCCTCGGAATCGTTCTCCCGATAAAGGCCGTTGGGGACGATCTCCCGGCCGTCTTTGAGAACTCTTTGCCCGTAGCCGGAGGAGGGTTCCCAGAACCCGTCCAGGCATAGAAGAACCAAACACATCCATAAAAAAGACAATCTTGTCATGGGGGATTTTCTTTAAAGACGGATTATGTCTTATTTGGTTACTATTCAGGTACCTTGGCTCGTCGATAAGAAATTTTAGCCTAAAATTTACTCAAATAAGCTCTCGTCGAGAGTCAATTTCCATTAAGATCACCTGCAATCTGGTTCTCGACGGATATGGGTACCTGAGTAGTTACCTTATTTGAATATTAAAAGCAGGCGCGCTGTCCCTGCTTTATTAAATACTCCCTTCCTCTCGTTGTCGACGGATAAAATCGCCCAACAATGGTACGGCAAAAGAATAACGCCCGTGCCGATTCTTATACACCAGCCCGCTTTCTGCCATTTTGGCCAGGATCTGGTTCACGTGACTCGCGCTGAAAGGCTTTCCCAGCTTTTCTTTCGATTTCTCCACGATTTCCTGCACCGTGAACTCCTCATCGCAATGGGGCAGTTCCGCCACCACTATCAGCAATTCGCGCTGCCGATCCGTTACGCGATTCCAGCGCCCCGAAAAGAAATCCGAATCCAGCTTACGGACAGTTTGGGCCACCGTCACCACAGGATTGATCTCACCGCTGGCTTTCCGCTGTAAATAGGAGTCGAACATTTCACGGCATAAAAATTGTATAAAATACGGGTATCCACCAGAATGCTTAATAATTTCCGAGACCGCCTTTTCACTGAAACGTACCGGACAGCTCTGCTGATCAATCGGCTTTAGGATGGCATCGCGACTTTCTGATTTATCTAATCGTTTTAATGTCATAACATGAAACATGCGCTCCGCGAATGTCCTTGCTTCAACAAGCTTGGGGAATAAAGTCGGCAGCCCGGTCAACACCAGCATAATCGAAATCCCCCTTTTCTGTATAGATTGAAAAACATCCAACAAAAGCGACAGCGGATACTGCTGACTTTCCGCCTGATCGCTGAGATTCTGCGCTTCATCATACGCCAACACAATTCCCCGACACCTCGTGTTTCGAAGGCATGCCCATACCAACTCCAAAATCGTTTTCAGCTTATCAGAGACCAGTCCTGGGGTCTGGTCATAAACTTGTTTAAGAAGTTGAAAATCCAAATACACCGGTTTTTTCTCTTCTTTTGGGATAAAACCGATACGCCTTGTTTCCTGTTCCCCAACAACAACGCCGGATACCAACGGTGCAAGATCGGCCAAGATCCGCACGGCAATACTGTCTTCACTAACACTGGCGGATTCTGAAAGATCCGTTCCTGCCCATAACCACCCTTTCTGGATGGCAATCGGTTTGAATGTCTCCAGTAAAACCGTCTTGCCTACCCCCCGCAAACCGGTAAGAACAAGGTTAGTCATAATCGGCTGTTGTTCTAATAAATCAGCAAACTCTTTCTTCTCCTGCTCTCGACCGGCAAGATAAGGTGGTGGGTGACCGGCGCCCGGTCGGAATGGATTCGCAAATATCGTTTTAGTCATATCAATACTTTATGCTTTATGCTTTTCTGGAATAAATTTATCATATTAACTAAATTTAGTAAATAAACTAAATAATTATTAAAATCGCGATCAAATTCACGATATCGCCCGATAAAATATCCTCTTCTCAGGGACCTGGAAAACGCCGATAATCTCATGTAAGGATATCTACATTCTTACCTCTGGATTTCTGACGGTCCGATAGCATACGCCCGCAGCCGGCCGGCGATCTCCGGAGAGACGCTCGCCACCACCCGCACCCAGCGCGAAAAATACTTTAAGGAATGCACTTGGCCCTGGCGGTGGATGAGATTCATCAGATCCATCCGCTCTAAAGGGATTTTCAGTTCCACCCTGAGGAGCCCCCGGAAAAGCAAACCCGTCATCTTCTCCAGAAGCCCGGTCACGTTCTCCCCGGTTAACCCCGAAATGGCGACCGCAGGATCAAAATTCGCCTCGAGCGCGAGTAGACCTTCTTTATCCGGCAGGCAGTCAATTTTATTTAAGACCGTGATCCGGAGTTTGTCCCTGCAATCCAGCTCCCTTAAGACATCCCCCACCGCTTCATGACGGCTGCGGAAATTCGGATGACTCACGTCCAAGACCAGAAGAAGCAAATCCGCCTCCTGCACTTCCTCTAAGGTGGCGTGGAAGGCTTCGATCAAGTGATGCGGCAATTCATGCATAAAACCGACCGTGTCCGAGATAATGGCTCTTTGCTGATTCGGAAGCAGGCATTGACGCGCTATAGGATCGAGGGTGGTAAAAAGCCCGGCGCGGGTCGGCTGGTCGCTTTGGGTGAGCCGGTTTAGGAGGGTTGACTTGCCGGCACTCGTGTACCCTACTAAGGCAACGGTAGGAAGGGCGTTTTCCTTTCTCTTCTTTCTTTTGATTTGCCTTTCCAGGCTGAGATCTTTCAGGTCCTGTTTTAATCTCGTGATCCTGGCAGAAATCCTCCGCCGATCGGTCTCGAGTTTTGTTTCCCCGGGGCCCAAGGTGCCGATGCCTCCGCCCGGGCGCGAGAGCTCAATTCCTTTCCCCACCAATCGAGGGAGAAGATACTGGAGCTGGGCCAGCTCGACCTGCATCTTGCCCTCCCGGCTTTTGGCCCGGCGCGCAAAAATATCCAGGATGAGCTGGGTGCGATCCACGGTTTTACGTTGCAGGGCCTCCTCGAGATTCCGCTGCTGGCTGCCTTTGAGGTCGTGGCTAAAGATCACAGTATCCACTTTTTGGCTCTGGCACAAATCGATGATCTCTTTCAGTTTTCCGGAGCCTATCAGAAAATTCGGCGTGGGCCTAGCCACCCGACAGACAATCGAATCCACCGGCTCTCCCTGGCAGGCCTTGACCAGGTCTTTTAGCTCATTTAAGGTCTGCTCCATCGGCCAGTCTTCTTTTCGACCCCAATCCACACCAACCAGAAGAACCTTTTCGCTCATCTTGAAAGCCTCTCCATGATCCTTGAGGCCACCTGTTGAGGAGTTTCCTGAAGCTCGATGGTGATCCAGCACAAGCGTTTTTCTTTTCGAAACCACGTCATCTGCCTTTTGGCATATCGACGGGTGTGAAGCCTCATCAGCTCTTTGGCCTTTTGTAGGGTGTGCTTGCCTTCCAGAAAGCCCCGGATTTCCCGTACCCCGATAATCGCTTGCGCCGTGCGGCTCCAGGGGACCTTCTGGAATCGCTTGATTTCGTTAACCACGCCCTTGTGAAACATCTGCTCGACTCGATCATTGATGCTTTGATAAAGCTGTGGCCGTTCTCTGTTGAGAGCAAATAAAGAAATGTCGAAACTCCCCCAAAGGCCCTGGCGCCTTTTTTGCCATCGGGACATCGGCTCGCGGGTGGTGAGATAAACCTCGAGGGCGCGGATGATCCTCTTTCGATCATGGGGATGGATCTTCTGAGCAGAGTGGGGATCCCACGCTTGAAGCTGAGCAAACAAGAATTCATTCCCTCTTTTCCGGGCCAGCCAATCGAGCTTTCCGCGCAGTTGGCTATCTTGGGGAACACCCGCAAACAAACCATCCAGAAGAACCTGCACATATAAACCGCTCCCTCCCACAACAAGGGGGATTTTATTTTCGGCATGGATCTTTTTGATAGCGGCCAGGGCCATTTGCTGGAAAGTCATGACATCGAATTCCTGTTGAATGGAGACGACTCCTACGAGGTGGTGAGGAACTTTTCGTAGAATCTCCTCCGGGGGCTTGCCGCTGGCAATCGAGATCTCCTTATAAACCTGCATCGAATCGCAGGAGATGATCTCGGCGTTCAAGCCCCGGGCCAGATGAAAAGAGACCCCGGTTTTGCCGACGGCCGTGGGGCCGAGGAGAAACACAATCCTTTTAAAATCCATAACATTCTAAAACGGTTATCAGAATATCAGGAGATCAGGTGAATCCCTGGTATCCTGATACCCACACCCTGATGCCCTGATCTTCCGATATCCGTTTTAAATTCGTTACCTAATAACTCAGTATTTATACTATTCCTATATATTACAGGACGGGTTCTAAGGATAGATCCTGGTGGGATAACCTAACTTCGTCAACCTCGTTCTTAGTTTCTCCGCTTCCTTCAAGGTGGACAACTGCCCAACGCGTACCCGATAAAACTTCTTTTGCGTATGGTCGACCGTCTCCACAATATAGGCGTAATGACCGTGGCGTGCTTGCAGCTCCTCCACCAGATTCGCCGCCCGTTCCCGGTCGATAAAGGCCCCCACTTGAACGGCAAAATATTGCTTCTCTTCCAAAAGCTGTCTGGCCAAGTGGCTCTCTAAGCTCTGGGGAAAACCATCGATCACCCTTTGTAAGTAATCCTGGGCTTTTTCCCACTGAGATAATTTTAAGTTCGCCCGGCCCAATTTAAGGTAAATCAAACTTAACGAATCGGAGTCCGGATTCAAGTGAAGCAGCTTTTCCGCCTGATGTAGGGCCGAGACATATTGACCTTGAAGATAGTAAGCGTCGATCAGCCCTAGATAAGCCTTGTCTCGCAATTCTGATTCCGGCGAACTCTTAAGGAGGCGAAGAAAGTTCTTTCGGGAGGCGGGATAGCGCTCTAAATTCAATTGACTTAAAGCCAAGTAGTAAAGCGCCTTGTTGTATCTTTCCCTTGGGGGGTGGCGGGCGATGAAGTCCTTGGCTAAGACCTCAGCCTTGGCGAAGTCTTTGCGGATAATCGCTGCCGCAATATCTGATAAACCGACATCCGAGAAACCACAAAGGAAAACAATCGACCCGGCAAGGATCAAAATATCACATCTTTTCACAACTCACACCTTCAATATCTTAAAGGCTCTTTTGCCTTCGATTAATCGCTTTTTAAAAGTGACTCGCCAATCAAGAGATCACAGATCTTAAGGTAACGCTGGGTTGTTTCCTCCACGATTGTTTGCGGCAACGCCGGGGCAGGATAAGTTTTATCCCAATTGAGGGTTTCCAGGTAGTCGCGAAGAAATTGTTTGTCAAAGCTGGGCTGCGGCCGTCCTCGCCGGTATGTGTCTTTGGGCCAGAAGCGCGAGGAATCCGGGGTCAGCGCCTCATCGATTAAGATCAGTTTTCCCTCGTATAATCCGAATTCAAATTTGGTATCGGCAATGATGATGCCCCTGGCTTCGGCGTACGTGCTGGCCTTCTCATATAAAGCAATGCTGAACTTCTTTAGCTGAGAAGAAAGATGGGGTCCTAATTTCTTGTCTAAAACCACTTGGCTCACATTCATATCATGCCCGGTCTCTTCTTTCGTCGCGGGGGTAAAAAGGGGGGCTGGCAGACGATCAGACTCCTTGAGTCCCGGGGGCAATTTGATTCCGCAAATGGAGGAGTGCCCTTGATATTCTTTCCATCCCGAACCGGAAAGATAACCGCGCACCACACATTCGAAAGGAATGGCCTCGGCCTTCACCGCTAGCATGGAACGGTTTTCCAGGATCTCCCGATATTTTGATAGCGCCTGGGGAAATTGTCCCACCTCGCTGGTAATGAAATGATTGGGAATGATGTCTTTGGTGAATTCAAACCAGAACCGCGAAAGACGGGTCAGGACCTCGCCCTTGCAGGGAACGCAGTCGGGCAAAACCACGTCGAAGCAGGAGATCCGGTCCGTGGAAATGAGAAGCAGTTCTTTTCCCAGATCATAAACATCGCGGACCTTGCCGCGCTTGAACAATTTGAATCCATTAAGCTCTATGGAAGGAAAAACTTTCTTCATAGGAATTTTAAGAGGCTAAATTTAAGCTTAGTTTATGAGTAGAGATTCTTTAAGTGCTCACCATGCCATGGGGAGGAGTTTTATATAATCGTCCAATGTTCCCTTATAAAGACAGCATTCGATAATATCCCTTCCCAGCTTATCCAATTCCGGGGTTAGGAATTTCGACAATTCGGTTCTAAAGAAATTATAGAGGGTGGTGGCGCCGGCCTCGTAGCCTTCCTCGCCTATCTCGGGCTGCTTGTTGGCTTGCAGGAATCCTTCCGGCACGCGGACCCCTTCAATGTGCATGGTGATCGGGACATAGCCCAAAAGCGGACACCGGGCAGAAAGAAGCTGCTCGGGTTTAAATTTTGCAATTCCCCGCCGGGCGATATATTCCCGGGAAATCCACTGGGGCATAAATCCCACCTTCCACACGCCGACATATTGATTAGGGAATAAAAGATGCCGGGTCCGGGGCGTATCTACCATCTGCCGCAAAAGGAGATTCGCATGATTGATGTACCGGCCGGTGGCAAAAGGCCAGTAGGAGCCCACGCCCTCGCTGGTCAATCCTGCGCTTTCGGTGATGCTGGGATTAGAATCTCCGCGGGGAGACACGAGTCTCCACAGCCAGGCCAGCGCCGGCGGCAGGATATGAAAGATCCCTAAGATCCCGTAGCTGGGTTTCTCCCGGCTGCACGGGGGCGTGCGGATGCCGAAGCTCCGATAGTCCACCTCGGCATGACCGTCGATAATGTTGGGGACAAACCTCCGGGGCAAGATAACCCGCGGATTAGGACAGGGCTTGCCCGGCTCGTCTTCCGTATGCTCCCAGATCAAACACGTGGCATGCGGCACCCCTTGAATATTGAGAAAAAGCATAGGCTCCTTGGGGTGAATGCACATGTTCTCCAGCTGGGGATCCGTATTGTAATGCGTGATGTGATTCAGGCGAATAAACCACGCCGCCTCAGCGTCGGTGACCACCAGCTTTTTTTCCTCCCCTAAGAATTTGGGATGCGAGATCGCCATATCATCGGTCACGGGTCTTAAGGCGCAGCCTTGAGTTAAGGAAAAATAGAATTTATCGCCTGTCTGGCTGTTGGTTCCCAGAAGAAGACGGCCGTCGGGCTCGCGGTGGGGGTACTCGAGCATCTCGCTTTTACCGCCTCCCGAGGCGCCTTCATGGAGGATGGTCACCACGTTTTCATAGGGAGTTATGACCTGCACCGTGGAGGCGTGAAGGGTCAGCCATCCTTCCTTTTCTCCGATCTGCAGGAGAATCCCGTAGACCCCCTTTTTGGCACTCGGGCCCGGATAAAGATTATAGGAAAAGATCTCATGCAGATGGTCCAGCCGGTTGTGAACCACCATCTGCCTGCCGTTAAAATGGGTATGCCGAAAAGACGGGGCCAAGTAAATAATCGCGTAAGGATTAAAATGGGACTGGACCTCCGAGATCCCCAGCATGCCCTGAAGATCCGCGAGGCTGCCCACGAAAAATCCGGCATTGGCCGGGGCGATCAAGAGGGCCGCATAACCCATCTCTCTTCCCCCGGCCATAAAGGGCAGGATCATGAGCTCCTGGCTTTTTAACCATTCAAAGGTCTCGGCTCGGACCTCTTCAAAAGAGGATTTAAAGAGTTCTGTAAATTTAGGTTTATCGGTTTGTTCTTCATCGCCAATGAGCATAGAATCGGGGTCGCGGCGCCGCATGTATTTTTCGGAATAGTTAACGGCCAAACCATTTTTGCATTTGGCGACCGTGGCCTCAACGACCCGTCCCTTTCCTTTAATATCGTAAACCACCTCAAGGAAATCTTGACCTCCCCCGCAGGCCAGCTCCAAAATTTGCTTTCTATCCTTGGGAACCACGACCTTGGGAGAATGATCAAGAATATCCCTAATTTCCTGGGGGATGTTCCAACTGGCCCAGACGTTATTGATCAGCGTCTTCATAATGGAAACGTGCCAACGATTCTTGTGTGGCTTAAGAGACCAACACTATACCAGATTTTGATACCCCCGACAACACCCTTTTTTAAAGAATATCCTGCGTAGGTTCTGGTGCCGCACACCGTAACCTTAATTCAAGTTTTTAACGCCTTTCTAAGATCCTCAATCAAATCTTCCGCACTTTCAATCCCGGCGGAAATTCGGATGGTTTCCTTGGTCATGCCCGAGGCCGATAAAGCCTGTTCTCCCATGGAGGCATGGCTCATGGTCCAGGGGTGCTCGATCAGGGACTCCACGCCTCCCAAAGATTCTGCCAGAAGAAAAAAATGCAGACTATTAAAAAAGCCCTCCAGGGGCACCTTCGAGGTGTCCAGTTCAAAGGCGAGCATCCCGCCAAAACCCTTCATCTGTTTTTTGATCAAATCCTGCTGCGGATGGCTTTTAAGGCCCGGATAATAAACCTTCTTCACGTGCGGGTGCGTTTCCAGAAACTGAGCGATTCTTAGCGCGTTGGCCTGATGCGCCTCCATTCTCTGCGCTAATGTCTTGACGCCCCGCAAGACCAGCCACGAATCGAAAGGCGCCTGGGAGACCCCCAGGGCGTTGACCAAAAACCGGATCCCCTCTTTAATCGCCTGGTCTTTGTAGACGATGGCCCCCCCGACAACGTCGCTATGGCCATTTAAATATTTGGTCGTGGAATGCACCACAATATCCGCCCCGAATTCAAAAGGCCGCTGAAGATACGGCGAAAGAAACGTGTTGTCAACGACACTCAAAAGTTTGTGCTCTTTGGCGATCTTGATGGCGGACTCGAGATCCACAATGTTTAAGAGCGGATTGGAAGGCGTTTCAATCCAGATCATCTTTGTCTGGGGGCGGACGGCTTTCTTGATGGTATTGAGATCGCGCATATTAAGGAAGGAGAACTTTATCCCCATCTTATTGAAAACCTGCGTGAAAAGCCGGTAACTGCCGCCGTAGATATCATCACCGGTGATGATGTGATCCCCGGGCTGGCACAAAAACATAACCGCGGTAATCGCGGCCATGCCGGTGGCTGTGGCAGAACACGCCACACCCCCTTCCAAGGCCGCGATATTTTCTTCCAAAGCCGCTCGGGTGGGGTTGCCGCTTCGCGTGTAGTCATACCCTTTGTTTTTTCCCGGGCTGTCGAAATAAAAGGTTGAGGTGGGATAAACGGGTGTCGTCACCGAATTAAAGCTGTTGTCCTTATAAACGCCGGTGTGCACTGATTTTGTGCGGATGTCCATGGGTGGTCTCCTTGATAAATAACCTGAGCCATCGGGGTGTTTTTATCGGGCTCACCCTGAGCGAGCCCAAAGGGCGAGTCGAAGGACGAAGTCGAATGGGTTCGACTCCGCCCCTCGCTCTTGCGAGGGGCTCCGCTTAAGGATGAGGCCCGACAAGGAAACTCCCCGATGCCTCAGATAACCTCTTTCAGCGATTGCTCAACATAACAAATCCCAAAACCCGTCGGTTCTCGGGATCCATCACCTTCGAGGTCATGGCCTTCCTTTCCTCCTCGGGACACTCATCCTCAAACTTGACAGTCAGCTTCCAGGAAGGTTTGGAGCGGTTATGCACTTTGGCAACCGGTTCCTGGCCGAGGAAGCAGCCCTTCGTGAAAGAGACACATTCATCCTCACTGACATTGAGAAGGAAGGTGTGACCATAATCGACGCCCAAAAGGGGGATATGATTTTTCAGACGGAATAAAGTGAACTCCTCCAGAGAAACCTCTGTCACAGGCTCTCTGCCGCTTAAGCCCTGAGGAGTGAGGATGATCTGGCCTTCTTTCTGCGGAATTCCCCATTCACCGGGTTCTACCGGATGCTTGCCGTCCAGATCAAAATAGACCTTGTGATTTTCCTCCTGGACTTGGACCCGGCTTAAGCGCACAAACTTTTCAATATGGTTGAGCACGGTTTCCCGGGAAGCTCTCTCCAGAACGATCAAAAACTCATCCTCTCCGGTTTGGATCTGGTCGAAGGTAGCAATAATTTTCCCATGGACGTCTAAGAAGGCATTCCGGGGTTTGTCTAGGGTGTTGGAGGTCAGGCCGTTTAAAAATTGCGCTGCATTATTTTTTATGCTGAGGACGATTCTATCTAATTTGTATAATCTCATTCGCCTCTCTTAGAAGAGACTGAAGACCGTAAACCGAAGACCATAGACTTAAGACGACGGGGCGAGTCTATTGTCTTCGGTCTGTGGTCTATGGTCTCTTTTACCACGGGATCTCCTTTTTATCCCGGAAAAATTTCCCCGTGGGTCCTCTATCCGGAAGGGTCGCCAACCACACGATCGTCTCTGCGCCTTTCTCCAGGGAACGTGTAGCATCGGGCCCGCCCATGTCGGTTTTGACCCAGCCAGGACAGACACTATTGACCAAGATATTGACACCTTTCAATTCATCGGCCAGCATCCGGGTTAAGGCATTGAGCGCTGTCTTAGAGATCCGATAAGCGGGATAACCACCGTTCATCTCTGATAACTGTCCTAGACCGCTGGAAAGGTTAACGACGCGTCCGTAATTGTTCTTTTTCATCAGCGGGACCAACGCCTGACACAAAAGAATCGGCCCGTAAAGATTGGTCTCCAGGGTCCGACGGATCGTTTCAATCTTCGCTGTAAAAATACTCGGTGATTCCGCATCGCCTGGGTCTTCTTTATCCAGAAAGACACCCGCATTGTTGACCAAAATATCGCAGCGCCCGAATTCTCTGGCTAGGAACTCGGCCAAACGGTTGATGCTGGCCGCATGGTCCACATCCAGCGGAAAATACCGGATGGTCAGTTCTTCTTTTCCCAACTTCAAAACGGCCTGGCGTCCTTTCTCTTCATTACGGCTGGTCAAGACCACCAGAACGCCCTGTTTAGCCAGCTGCCGGCAGACCTCAAGACCGATCCCCCGATTGGCGCCGGTGACAACGGCAATTCTTTCTTTGGGGCTCATAACCATCCTCTTTTGTGCTTTCTAGCTACCGATATATTAACAAAAAAGGAAATTAAAAGAAAATGGAAACTGTTGACAAATGAAAAGGAGCTCACACCTCAACGAGAGAGGAGGAGGGTCTATCTTACGGGAAGGGATTTTGGACTTCTTGTTCTCAAATAATCCTTAATGACCGTTTTATGATCAAACGCATAATCGAGCTTTAAAAGCTCCTCGGAGCGGACGATCTTGGCAGCCTTGGCGTCGTCGCCAGAGCGGGGTTGGCCTTTGCCTTTGGCAATAAAGACTGTTCCAATGGTATGAAACCGCGGGTCGCGCTGAGGATCAGAATAGGTGTGGAATTGTCTTAAATGCACCAGCTTCATGTGGGTCTCTTCCCAGGCCTCGCGGACCACGGCCTGCTCCAGGCTTTCCCCGTAATCCACAAACCCACCCGGCAGGGCCCAGCCGTACGGCGGATTGGAACGCTCGATCAAAACGATTCCCTCCTTCAATTCAATGATCGCATCCACGGTCACATAAGGCCCCCAGGAGAGATCATTCCAAAGGTGATTAAGATAACTGTAGATTTCTGTTTCAAAGACTTTAAAGGCCTTGTCCTGATCCAAGCAAATGATGATCTTGGCAAAAGGGTTTGGAGATCTTAAGGATTTCCAGATCTCCTGCGCCATGATCTTGGCCATGGCCTTGAAGGAAAGGCCCTCCCTTCCAGACTTCCGTGGAAGTCTTTTCCCTTCGCGCCTTAAAACAGCGAAGGCGACCGACTTGGCCTGGGCTTTTTGCGCCGACTTAAATGCCCTAGCCAGGGCCTGACGGAGCTGCTTTTCATCCTTTTGGGAAGTCACGTTCAGCAGGGCATCGCAAACCAACTCGCCAGTATCTTTTTTGAGGATTTTTAATTCCGTGTCCCGGATCTTCATTGTGGCACCTTTAATGACCCTGCTTCGCCCCGTCCGCTTTTCTATTCTGCTACGCCCCGCCGCATTCTTGCAGCATGCAAGAGGCGGGGCGAAGGAGAATAATTGCGATAATTGGGTGCTTATCGGACAAGGCGGCTAAGTTTTTTATAAACCTCATCATCATTTCGTTTATCCACGAGTGACACTTTAAGACAATCTCCCTCGACACGATAGATAATCCGATATTCCCCCACATCGGCGCGTCGGAAAGGATATCCTTGCAGTGGTTTGGAATCTGCAGGCTGAGGATTTTCCATTAATGCTAAGACTTTCTTGACCACTTGACGGAATCTTTTAGGATCCAGCTGGTCAAGGAAATCCTTCGCCTGATGGGTAAGATCGAGGGTGAACATGAATCTATTTGGAATTTAAAAATTTCAATGATTCCTTCCGTCCCAGATAGCCGGTTTTCTCAGCCTCAATGGCTTTTTGAGCCCAGTAGGCATCCTCCAGTGCCGCAAGCCGCTCATATTCCTTAATGGACAACATGACCGCAACCGGACGACCGGTCTTCTCGATGACCACAGGGTCAGAGAGGGCCTCTTCCAGGTATTGACCAAAATGATTTTTCATATCCGTAGCCGTTATCTTCATTGGGATCACCTCCACTGCGAAGTATAGCTGATTTAGCCAAAATAGTCAATATGTCTGATTTTAGGCCTCGGGTCATGCGACCAGGACGGTTATCGTGGGAAAATGGGTCACACCTAATTTAGAGCCTCTAACAAAAAGACAAAAAATGAGTAGCATACAAGATCAAAAAGCCATATGGTAAATAATAATAACCAAGGAGGCCATATGGCAAAGGAATTATTGGACAATGAGTTATGGGAAATCATTAAGCCGTTGGTACCGAAACCGAAGCGAAGACGCAAGCGGTATCCTGGACGCAAACCGAAGGATGCCCGCGCGGTTCTATAGATTTACGCAAAAGTAATAGAAACATGTTGATTGCCTTGATAATATGGTTCCATGAGACCATATGGGACCCAACAACATTTCGAGAGGCGACGCCGACAGGCCATCGAGTTGTTAAAGAAAGGAAGGGATCTGTTGGCTGTGGCCAAGAAGATCGGTTGCTCTGTAAGTTCAGTTCATCTCTGGAAGCAGTTCTTTGAGAAAAAAGGAGAACAAGGATTAAACTCCAAGCAGGTACCAGGGAGGCCTGCGAA
>CAZUJQ010000044.1:0-18050 GCA_964620805.1 uncultured Planctomycetales bacterium
GAGATCATGCCTAGTCTCGTGGGCTCGGAGATGTGTATAAGAGACAGACGTTGCAGCGCTCAGTCCAGTTTTACCGCGCCTACCCAATTCGTGCGGAACGGCGAGAATTGACTTGGGAACACTACCGAAATCTCATTACCATTAAGGATGAGAAGGAACGAAGAAATATCGAGGAAAAGGCCGTCCGCGGCGACTGGAACTCGACCAAGCTTCGGGAATATTTGAATGTCAAACGCGAGTTCACGGCCCCAGACAACAGTGACAAAGCCGTCCCGCAGCTTTCCTTCACCCGCGGCAGGCCCTACACGTACCGCATCATTGAATATGCCCATCCCAAACTTAAGAAAATTTCGCTTCGCCTGGATTTGGGCTTCAAAATGCGCCGGCCGTTTACGGGACAATTTAAAAAAGACGACAGCGTTGAAATTCTGGGGCCCAACGATACCTGTTCTCTTAATAACTTGAGTTTGGCAAATTTTCGAATTTGTCGTCGGAAAAGTCTCTCGGATCGCAAAAACAGGTTTTCGATACCACAAAATTGCTTTCTCGACGAGAACTACCTGAAAATACGGCCCAAAGGCCCGAAAAAGTGCCAAACTCAAGTTAATAAGACAAACGTCAAAAATGAAGAGCTTTTTACCTACAAGGCGCAGCTTAACAAGGTCATTGACGCCGATACGTTGGTCGTTGATCTGGACACAGGGCTTATGATGTTTATCGAACAGAAACTCCGTCTTCGAGGGATTGACTGCCCGGAGATCGACACCGAAGAAGGCAGGCGCGCCAAGCGATTTGTCGAGTCCCGCTTAAAGGATTGTGATTTCATCGTTGTGAAGACTTATAAAGACCGTTCCGATAAGTTCGACCGGTATCTGGCGGATGTGTTTTACCTGCCCACCAATCTGTCCAGTACCGGGCAGGCGGGCCAGGCAGGAGCCAGTGATCCGTCGATTGTTGCCGCTGAGGGGAGATTCCTCAACCAAGAACTTCTGGATGAGGGTTTGGCCAGGCCGTGGCCGTAGAAAAACAATTGATGAGGTAGAATTTTATGAGGACTCTGCTGATCGCTGGGATATTGCTTTTAGGGGCGGCCGTTGATCGTTCCTTCGCCGAGGTGTTGAATCTAAAAAACGGCCGGCGCGTGGAAGGAAAAATCATTGAGGAAACCGCATCGACCATAAAAATCGACTTTGTGGGGGTCGGCGTGACTTTCGAAAGGGATGAGATCGAAAGCATTGAAAAAGAAATACCCGCCATTATTGTCAAGGACGAAGAACAGAAACAAAAAGTCATTCAAGAGCTTGTTGATGAGAAGGCCGTAGACCGGATTTACACCGTTGATAAAACCAACCCCCTTCAAGAAAAGGCCCGGGAGAGCCTCCGCCAGCAACAGGAGAGGGCCGCGGCCTATGAGGAAGAAGGAGAGCCTCGGCCTAATATCGGAGTCCAGTTTAAGTCGATCGAAGAGATCGCGGCAGAAGAGGAGGCGCGTATCAACAGCATGCCTCCCGAAGAACGCCGGCGTTATGAAGAGAACAAGGCCGCGGCAGAGCGGTTTTATGACGAGCGTTAACCATAGCCACCAAAGTCGTCGCCAGCACATCCTGGCCATTGATCAGGGCACAACGGGCTCGCGGGCGCTCATCTTCGATGATCAAGGCCGCATCACTGCCAGCGCTTATCAGGAGTTTAAACAATACTTTCCTCAGCCCGGCTGGGTGGAGCACGATGCGCAAGAGATCTGGGACTCCTGTGTCCGCGTCATCCGTAGGGCAATCGCCCAATCCAGGATTCCCGCTAAAAATATTCTGGCGATCGGCATCACCAATCAACGCGAAACAACCGTGATGTGGGACCGGAAGACGTCCCGGCCTGTTCATCGGGCCATTGTTTGGCAATGTCGGCGCACTGCCTCGATGTGCGCAGACAAATTTCTCAAACACTTAGAGCCGCTCTTTCGCTCCAAGACAGGCTTGGTGCTGGATCCTTACTTTTCCGGCACCAAAATCCGCTGGCTCTTGGACGATATCCCGAATTTAAGAACCGCTGCGCACAGCGGCCGAGTATGTTTCGGCACCATCGACACCTGGCTTCTCTGGAGACTGACCGGCGGAAAGACCCATGCCACCGACCCCACCAACGCCTCCCGCACGCTCCTCTTCAATATCCGAAAACTCAAATGGGACGAAGAGCTTTTAAAGATCCTGAAGATCCCTCCGGCGATTTTGCCCGAGGTCCGTCCTTCCGGCTCGATCTTTGGAAAAACATCGGCGGGGATTGCCGGCCTGCCCCAGGGAATCCCCGTTTGCAGCGTCATGGGCGATCAACAATCCGCGCTGTACGGCCAGGGCTGCTATGACGCCGGAACCATCAAAAATACCTACGGCACCGGCTGTTTTATGGTTTTAAACACGGGGTCTAAGCTTCTTATCCCGAAAGACGGTCTACCCCGTAGAGCGAAAGCCGTCCCGACGTACCATCGGGAAGGCTTTCGCTCTTTGCGGGGTTTGCTGGCCACTGTTGCCTGCGACGCCCAGGGCCGGGCCGTTTATGCGTTGGAGGGGTCCGTTTTTATCGCTGGGGCGGTTGTTCAATGGCTGCGCGATCAATTGGGAATCATCACACGATCGAAAGATTCGGAGCGTTTAATCCAGGGCTTAAAAGACACGCAAGGCGTTTATTTCGTTCCGGCCTTCACGGGATTGGGCGCGCCGTATTGGGAGCCAAAAGCCCGGGGAATGATCTGTGGCCTGACACGCGGGGCCGACCGGCGTCATATCGCGCGCGCGGCCTTGGAATCCATTGCTTACCAAACCAAAGATGTCTTTGAGGCGATGCAAGGGAGTTTCCGAGGGAAAATTCGGGAGCTACGCGTTGACGGCGGAGCCTGTCAAAATAATTTCTTGATGCAGTTCCAATCCGATATGCTGGGGGTCCCCTTGATACGTTCGAAGACGATCGAATCCACGGCGCAAGGCGTTGCCCATCTGGCCGGGCTGACCGTCGGGCTCTGGCAGGAAAGCGATTTGGAGAAATTCTACCTCTCAGACCGCGTTTTTCGTCCCACCCTAAATCCTCAAGAACGAAAGAAAAAATATCAAGGCTGGCTGAGGGCGATCGGCATGGTCATGTCTGGCCATCGAAATCCATGATCCGGGACACCAAAAGACTTTCGCAAAACCCCTATGACCTGCTTGTCATTGGGGGCGGCATCAACGGCGCCGCCTTAAGCTATCTGGCCGCGGCCCGCGGTTTAAAAGTCGCTCTCCTGGAGAAAGGAGATTTTGCCAGCGGCACCTCCAGCAAATCCACCAAGCTGATCCACGGAGGCTTACGCTATCTGGAACATCTTGAGTTTGGATTGGTGCGCGAGGGTTTGAAAGAACGTTATATCCAAATGAAGAATGCGCCGCATTTGGTTAAGCGTTTGAGTTTTGTGATCCCGGTTTACAGGCATGATCCCCGGCCGCTTTGGATGATGAAGCTGGGGGTGGGGCTATATGGTTTTTTAAGTGGAAAATACAAAATCAACGGACACAAAAATCTGACCGCCAATGAGCTGGCGAGGCTGGAACCGGGGATCGCAAAAGCGGATCTTCTCGGTGGGGTGATGTATGACGATGCCCAGATGGACGATAGCCGGCTTTGTTTGGAAAATGTGCTTTCGGCCTGCCAGAAGGGAGCGCACGCGGCCAATTACGTGGAGGTCAAAGAATTCCTGAAGGACAGAGGAACAGTTGTGGGGGTCAATGCGTTTGATCTTTTGGAAAAGAAAACTTTGCTTATTCAGGCGAGGAAGATCGTCTGCGCCACCGGACCTTGGACGAATGAACTTCTCAGAATGGACGATAAGACGGCTCATCCCTTGGTGCGTCTGACCAAGGGCGTTCATCTTGTGTATCCCGGAGGAATCAGCCGGCATGCGCTTTTGTTGACAACCCAGAGGGACCGGCGCATATTTTTCGTGATTCCCTGGATGGGAAATTCTCTGATTGGAACAACGGACACCGATTTTAGGGGCGATCCCGATCAAGTGGAAGCCAGCCCAGAGGATATCGAGTATTTATTAAATGAGGCGCAACGGTTTTTTCCATCCCTCGAGTTTAAAAAAGAGAAGATCATCACCACTGTCGCGGGGTTGAGGCCCCTCTTGGCGCGGAAAGGACCGCCGCAGGCGGTCTCCCGTCAGCACCGGATCGTGCAGGCACAGTCGGGTCTTTTTTTTGTGATCGGCGGTAAGTACACGACGTACCGGGTGATCGCGCGGGATTGCCTTAAGAAAGTTTTCGGGAAGAGAAAGGGGCCCCCCGCCAAAAATCGTGGCGGGGGGCCCCTTTTATCCCAGACCGACGAAGATTATCCTCTCTACGGAAGCGGCCCCCTGATACAAACGCCTGCCGCGGCAGCCCGACAATTCGATGTCTCACGGGAAACCGTAGAGCACCTCATGGGCAAATACGGCACGCGCTATGAGGATGTCCTTAGACTCACCTTAGAAAATCCTGAGCTCAAAAAACCCCTGTGCACCTGCTCTCCCGCGATCGCGGCGCAGGTAGTCTATTCGATCCAGGTCGAGATGGCCCGAAGACCGGAAGACATTATTTTAAGGAGGCTGGGGATTGGCTATCTGGGCTGCGGGACAAAAACATGTGAAAGGATGATTGAGAGGTTCATGGGATAGGCTCTAGAGTCTCTTAAACTGTTTGTCCAACAGATACATGACCGCCATGGAATCCTGGTCTTCGGCGGTGGTGTTGTTGTAAACGCTGATGATTTCGTATTCGTGATCTTTATAAACCGGGATCCCCTCCTGGCTCGAGTAATAATCAACATGAGCGAGGCCTATCCGATCCGGGAAACTCCTGGCCCGGCTTTTAAAAAGCGTCTTTCCCGCGGTCAGGTCTCTTAATTCCAAGGATTCCGCAAAAGGGTGCAGATGCACAGCGATGTAGTGGATCATGGTATCGTAGGGGATATTCATGATCTTGGTGACCAGGGTATTGTTCACTTCCCATCCCGGTTTGACAACCCAATGACCCGTGAACTTCCGGCCGAGCTGATCGGAGTACTGATGACCTGAGGCGTTTCTCCCCACCAGGCATCCCGGGCCGTGTTCTGTCTCGTTGGGCTGGGACTCGCCGTAATAGCCGTCCTTTCCTTCCAGGAGGGCCAGCCCGTACGCTGAGCTGGGAAAAAGAGGTTTTAAAGGTGTCTTTAGGTCGCGGTCGCGGACGAAATGAATGGTCACGCGGTGTCTTATCTGGAGATCGGGATTTTCCAGATTCATATTCAAGACCTGGGTGGTCAGGGATAAAGGGACATCGGATAAAACGGGTATGCCAAACCCCTCCGGGAACCGGATGGACAACTGTCCCTGGGATAAAGTGAAAAGCCGCGGGTTGACATAATTGCCTCTTTCAAAATATTTGTTGTGAGCTTGAGCATCGAAGTCGAGATTGCTGTGGCACATGAACTCCTGGGGCATGGGTGTCTTTCCGTCCGCTCCTACCATGATAGCTTCGTAGCCGGTGATCCACAGGATTTCCGACGATGCCTCTTTCTCCAAAAAGATCTTTTGGGTGCCCTGCGGCCCTTTCATGGATTTGAATTTTTTATCCACCAGGTAGGTTTGGGAAAGGACGTCCAGGGAACGATGATGATTCTCCTGCTTCTGGGTTGCTTGTCTTTCGGATGACAGGCCCTGAGAAGACCAGAGGACTATCCAAACCGACACCAGACAGGCCTCAAAAAGTTTTCTAGGATTCCTCATAATGCAATTATAATGTCCCTTGGTAGAGCAGGCAAATTGATTCTAGCCTATTTACGCCTATTCAGCCTGACCCAAAACGCAATGCAGAACCCATTTCTCCCTAAAATCCAACGATGCCTCATCAACCTTTTGATTTTAAATCGACAAAAAGAATAAACAGAGGCTTTAGCGAAGGCACTAGACAAGACGGCGCTGGGAAACAAAGCTACAGGTGATAAATTCCCGGCCCCTGTCCTTGACAAAAACCTTTCCGGTGTTATAGTGTTTGGGGCCTGGAAGAAATTATTCCTACCTGTATCATTCTTTAATATCATCCTAAGAGTTTATTAAAAATGCTCTACAACCCCGAAGCCATTCTCTACCTAGAAGACGGGATAAGCTTTCAGGGCCGGTCTCTGGCCACAACCGGAGAGACCGCCGGCGAGGTGGTCTTCAACACGGCCATGACCGGCTATCAGGAGATCTTGACGGATCCCTCGTATGCCGGCCAGATCGTGGCCATGACCTATCCTTTGATCGGCAACACCGGGGTTAATGACGAGGACGTCGAATCGAATAAAATCCACGTGCGGGGATTCGTGGTCAAAGAATTTTGCCGGCATCATTCCAACTTCCGGGCCACCCAAAGCCTGATTGAGTATCTTGACCAACATCATATCATTGCGATGGAGGGCATTGACACGCGCGCCTTGACGCGACACTTAAGGCTTTCCGGCGCCATGAAAGGGATCATCTCCACCGAGGATTTTGATAAGGAAAGCCTGGCCCGGAAATTGAAGGCGGTGCCGGATATGGTCGGCTGGAATCTGGTGGATCAAGTCACCACCAAAGAAAAATACGTCTGGAAATCCGAAGGCCCCGCAAAGTTTAAAGTGGCGGCGATCGATTGCGGGATCAAATTCAATATCTTGCGGATCTTGGCGCAT
Organism: uncultured Planctomycetales bacterium; assembly: GCA_964620805.1. Lineage (GTDB taxonomy): Bacteria > Omnitrophota > Gorgyraeia > Zapsychrales > JAHFFX01 > CAZUJQ01. Next base: position 6,697 of record CAZUJQ010000044.1, read on the forward strand.
CTGGGCTGCGAGGTGCATGTGTTTCCATCGCGCGCGAGCCTTGTCGAGGTCATGGCCATCCATCCCGATGGGCTTTTTATCTCCAACGGCCCGGGTGACCCGGCGGTGGTCACGGAGGTCATCAAGCTCGTGCAGGAGGCCCTGGGCAAGGTTCCCACCTTCGGCATCTGCCTGGGCAATCAAATTGTGGGCCTGGCCCTCGGAGGCAAAACGTATAAGCTCAAATTCGGCCATCACGGGGCCAATCATCCGGTCAAGGATTTGACCCGCAACACAATCGGCATCACCTCGCAGAACCACGGGTTCTGCGTGGATTTCGCCAGCCTGAATACAAAGGACGTCGAAGTCATCCACACCAACTTGAACGATCACACCGTGGAGGGCTTAAGGCATAAGAGGTTTCCGCTTTTCTCGATCCAGTATCATCCGGAGGCCAGCCCCGGCCCCACGGACGCGCAGTATCTTTTTGGGGAGTTTGTGGGGATGATGGAGGAGCATAGGCAAGGGATGATGAAGTAAAATTGATAAATGTAAAATTAGTCACAATGTCACACGTCACAAGGTCACACGTGTGACCTGTGACCTTGCCCGCCCTGGCTTGTCCGATCATTGGCGGGCCAGGGTGACCCGGTGACTTTTAAAATCTAACGAAAATGCCCCAACGTACTGACATAAAGAAAATCCTCCTCATCGGCTCCGGGCCGATTGTGATCGGCCAGGCCTGTGAATTCGATTACGCCGGAACCCAGGCCTGCAAGGCCCTTAAAGAAGAAGGCTACCAGATCATTCTGGCCAACTCCAATCCCGCCACGATCATGACCGATCCCGAGATGGCGGATCGGACCTATATCGAGCCTTTGACTCCGGAGTTTGTCGAGCGGATCATCGAGAAAGAACGGCCCGACGCGCTTCTGGCCACTCTCGGGGGGCAAACCGCCTTGAACATCGCGGTCAAGCTGCACGAGGCCGGGGTCCTGGAAAAATATCAGGTCAAGATGATCGGCGCCGACTATGAGGTGATCAAGAAGGCCGAAGACCGCTCCTGCTTTAAACAATCGGCCCTCCATGCGGGGCTGGAGGTCCCCCGAAGCGCCTTTGCCCATAATTTAGAGGAGGCGAGGAAGGCCGTGCAAGACCTTGGGTTTCCGGTTGTCATCCGTCCCAGTTACACCCTGGGGGGAACTGGCGGCGGCATCGCCCGGGATATGGAAGAGCTGGAAAAGGCGGCCTCTTTAGGGTTGGAAAGCAGCTTGATTCAGGAGATCCTCATTGAGGAATCGATCCACGGCTGGAAGGAGTACGAGCTCGAGGTCATGCGCGACCACAAAGACAATGTGGTGATTGTCTGCTCGATTGAGAATCTCGACCCTATGGGCGTTCACACCGGAGACAGCTTAACGGTTGCGCCGGCCCAAACCTTAACGGACAAAGAATATCAGAAGATGCGCAGTGCCGCCCTGGCATTGATTCGGGAAATCGGTGTCGAAACCGGCGGCTCCAATATCCAGTTTGCCGTCCATCCCCAAAACGGACGCATGGTCACAATTGAGATGAATCCCCGGGTCTCGCGCTCCTCGGCCCTGGCTAGCAAGGCCACGGGTTTTCCCATCGCCAAATTCGCCGCGAAGCTGGCTGTGGGCTACTCCCTTGATGAGATTCAAAATGACATCACAAAGGAGACACCGGCCTCCTTTGAGCCCACGTTAGATTATTGTGTCGTGAAAGCGCCCCGTTTTACCTTTGAAAAATTCCCCGAGGCCCAGGATGTCCTGGGGGTCTCCATGAAATCCGTCGGCGAGACCATGGCCATCGGCCGCACGTTTAAGGAGGCGCTGCAGAAGGCATTGCGGGGTCTGGAAATCGGCCATACGGGGTTGGACAACAAGCTCAATTTTGCCCAGATCCCGGATGAAAAGATTCGCCTGCGGCTTCAGGAGCCCAATGCGTCGCGCATTTTTTATATCAAATACGCCCTGCAAAAAGGCTGGACGCCGCAGGTCATTTCGGATCTGACCCAAATCGACATCTGGTTTATTGCCCACATCGCCCAAATCGTGGAATTTGAAAATGAGATGAAGGCCGCTGTTGAAAGACAAGGAACTTTGAGCCCCGGGCTTCTCAAGAAAGCCAAGGAATACGGTTTTAGTGATGCGCAGCTATCCGAGATCTTGGGCCAAAAAGAAGCTGAGGTGCGTTTGCTTCGAAAAAACTCCGGGATCAAAGCCACCTTTAAGTTGGTGGACACCTGCGCCGCAGAGTTTGAGGCGTACACCCCTTATTATTATTCCACGTATGAAAGCGAAGACGAGGCGGTTTTGCAGAATCAGAAAAGGTCAGAAGGGGCCGCCTCCAGCGGTGAGCCTCGCCTTTGGCGGGCCGCCTGTGCCAAGAAAATCATGATCTTAGGCGGCGGCCCCAACCGGATCGGCCAGGGGATCGAGTTTGACTATTGCTGCTGTCACGCCGCGTTCGCCTTAAGAGACCTCGGCTATGAAACCATCATGGTCAATTCCAATCCGGAGACCGTCTCCACCGACTACGAAACCTGCGACCGGCTGTATTTTGAACCGTTGACCTTTGAAGATGTGATGAATGTTGTGGAGGTGGAGGCCCCGGACGGCGTGATTGTCCAGTTCGGCGGTCAAACCCCTTTAAATTTGGCCAAGCGCCTTAAGGAGGCGCAGGTGTCCATTATTGGGACCAGCGTGGATTCCATTGATCTGGCCGAAAACCGGGAGCGGTTCGCGCAGTTTATCCGAAATCTAGGGTTGTCTCAGCCCGAGAATGGAAGCGCCGCCTCGGTTGACGATTGTATCCAGATTGCCTCCCGCATTGGATATCCGGTCTTGGCCCGGCCGTCTTATGTTTTGGGCGGGCGGGCCATGCGCATTGTCTATGATCAGGAATCTCTGGGATCGTTTATGGATGAGCTAAAGGAAGTTTCCGCCGGGCATCCGGTTTTAATCGATAGATTCCTGGAGGAGGCCATTGAAGTGGACGTGGATGCGATCAGTGACGGCCAGGACGTTTATGTCGGGGGGATCATGGAGCATATCGAGAATGCCGGGATTCATTCGGGAGATTCGGCCTGCGTGCTGCCTGCGCATACCATCAGCGAAAATCTCTTGGAGCAAATCAGAGAGCAGACCCGCTTGATTGCCCGAGGGCTCCGGGTCATTGGTCTGTTGAACATTCAATTTGCGATCAAGGCCGGCAAGATTTACGTTTTAGAGGTGAATCCCCGGGCCTCGCGGACGGTCCCTTTTGTCAGCAAGGCGACCGGGGTGCCCCTGGCCAAGATCGCCGCAGGGCTCATGGTGGGAAGAAAACTCTCTGAGTTTAAACTTTCTGAGGACTCTTTGCCGAGGCATGTATCGGTCAAGGAGTCGGTCCTGCCTTTCTCCCGGTTTTCCGGGGTCGATATCGTTTTAGGCCCGGAGATGAAATCCACAGGAGAGGTGATGGGCATTGATTCGGCCTTCGGGCCGGCGTTTGCCAAATCGCAGATGGCGGCCAATCAGGCGCTGCCCAAAAAGGGCAGGATCTTTATCAGCGTCAATGATAGTGATAAACGGCACATCGTTTTCCTGGCCAAACGCCTCGTGGACTTGAAATTTTCCCTGGTTTCCACCCGCGGCACCGCCAAGGTGCTGCAGTCTAACGGCGTTGCGGTGGAGGTGGTGGATAAATACGGAGAAGCCCGCCTGCCTGATGTGGATAAAATAGGCGGGCAGGGCAGAAACAATCTGTTGACATTGATTCAAAAAAGTGAGATAAATTTGATTATCAATACGCCTTCGGGAAAAAAAAGCCAGTCGGATATGCGGGCCATTCGGGCCGCAGCGATCCTCCATAATATTCCCTGCATCACCACCCTTCAGGGCGCCCATGCCGCGGTCAATGGCATCGAGGCCAGCCGGGAGAAGGAATTCCTGGTGCAGTCGCTGCAGGAGTATTATTGTCGCAAAGAAACGGAAATGTTCAGTAGAGAGGAGAGAGTAGAGAGGAGAGAGTAATGCGATTTTTAGGGCCCCGTGATGAATCCTTAAGTGGTAAATTTCATTACTCTCTACTCGCTTCTTTCTACTCTCTACTTTTTGTCATTTTTACTTGAGGAGAAAACATGACCGTCAAAGATATTGCAAAAAATGTTATCAATTCTTTACCACAGAATGCCACTTTAGATGACGTCATCCATGCTTTATATGTAGAAGCCAAATTTCAGCATGGAGAGCAAGAAATTAAGCAAAAAAAAGGGATTTCCCATGAAGATGCCAAAAAACGACTTCGCAGATGGGTAAAATAATCTGGGCACCTTCGGCGCTAGAAGATATCGAATCGATCGCCAAATATATTGAAAGAGATTCGGTTGATCAAGCGGCGTTATTTGTGACGCGAATCATTGAAATGACGGATCGATTAGAAAAATTCCCTCAATCAGGACGTGTAATTCCTGAGATGAATGACGAAGATCGCCGGGAAATAATCTACGGCGCCTACCGCATTATGTATCGTATCATTGAAAAGGAAGTTTGGATTACAGGTGTCATTCACGGCTCCAGGAATTGGCATGCAGGATAGAGGAGAGGTTTAAACTATGTGCGGTATCGTTGGTGTAACCAATCATAAAGACGCCTCCAGGATGGCCTTCCTGGGGCTCTATGCCCTGCAGCACCGGGGAGAAGAGGCCGCGGGCATTGCCTGTTACGATGGAAAAGAGGTGCGGGTCCTCAAGGCCCCGGGCCTGGTGGCGGATGCTATTCCTGAGGAGTCTTTAGCAGAGCTGAAAGGGACAACGGCCATCGGCCATTCGCGTTATTCCACAACGGGATCAAGCAGCATCAAAAATATCCAGCCGTTTCTGGCCATGCACAGAAATAAGCCCTTGGTGGTCTCTCACAACGGGAACTTGACCAATACCGAATTCCTCCATAAAAAGCTGGAAGAAGACGGCGCGCTTTTCCAGACCTCCACGGACTCCGAGATCATCGTGCATCTTCTCGCCAGAACCAAAAACGGCGATTTAAAAGACTGGTGTATTAAAGTCCTCTCGCAGCTCGAGGGGGCTTTTTCGCTGGTCTTGCTGGTGGGGGACACCTTGGTGGGGGTGCGGGATCCGCAGGGGTTTCGTCCGCTGTGTTTGGGCCAGTTGGATGGCGGGTATGTCTTGGCCTCGGAGACCTGCGCCTTGGATTTGATGAAGGCAAAATTCCTACGGGAGATCCAGGCCGGGGAGATCATTTTAATCACCGGGGATAAGATGGAGTCTGTATTTTTGCCGAGCGACCCGAAAAAGAATAAGTCTTTTTGCATCTTTGAGAATGTCTACTTTGCCCGTCCTGACAGCAACATTTTTGGCGACAATGTCTATGAGGTGCGAAAGCGTCTGGGAGCACAACTGGCTCGGGAGCACCCGGTCAAGGGCGCGGATTTTGTCATGGCCGTCCCTGATTCGGGAAACTCCGCGGCTTTAGGGTACGCCCAAGAATTGAAATTGCCTTTAGAGGTGGGGATGATCCGCAATCACTATATCGGCCGCACCTTTATCCAGCCTTCTCAGTTCATGCGGGATTTTAGAGTCAGGGTCAAGCTTAATCCCATAGCTCAAGTGTTGAAAGACAAAAAGATTGTCGTGGTGGAAGACTCCATTGTCCGGGGCACGACCAGCCGCAGCCGGGTGGAGGAATTGCGGCGGGCGGGCGCCAGGGAAATCCACATGCGGATCAGTTGTCCGCCGATCCGATTCCCCTGTTTTTATGGGATTGACTTCCCGAGCCAGGAGGAACTCATCGCGGCCAAGAAGACCGTCAAAGAGATCGCGGAGTTTATCCATGTGGATTCTTTAGAGTATTTGAGCCTCGGAGGGATGCTGGGCGTGATGAAGAATTCCAAGGATTTCTGCCATGCGTGTTTTAGCGGCGAATATCCCGCGAAGATCCCGGAGAATCAGAGCAAGTATCTGTTGGAGGTTCCCAGAAACGGATGAATTTATTGGCGGGGAAAACGAGCTATGAGCGGTAAGATAAGGACCCTCTTGCAGGAGATTAAAGTCGGCCTTAAGGCGATCTACCAGAGCCGGCTCCAAGGGCTGTACCTATTTGGGTCGTACGCTCGAGGTGAAGAAGACAAAGAATCAGATCTGGATGTGCTGGTGGTGCTCGATGGCTTCAATCACTATGCCGCTGAGGTGGATCGGACGGGGGATCTGTGTGCAAAGCTTTCCCTTAAGTATGACGTGAGTATCAGTCGAGTATTTGTATCGGGACAGGATTGGAAAGAGCGCCGTAGCCCTTTTCTAGAAAATGTCAGAGAAGAGGCCATTGCAACGTGAAAGAAGCCACAAGGAAATTGCTAGAAAAAACCAGGCGGGCGATTCATGCCGCTGAGGTCCTTCTGAAAGATGATGAGATAGACTTCGCAGCCGGGAGAGCCTACTATGCGATGTTTTATACAGCGGAGGCGTTGCTTAACGAAAAGGGATTGCGGTTTAGAAAACATGGCGGTGTCCATGGAGCCTTTGGCGAACATTTCGTCAAGACACGCGATTTCGATGCCAAGTACCATCGTTGGCTCATTGATGCATTCGATAAACGAGTCCAAGGAGATTATGATGTGGAGTCGGTCATTACCTCAGAGGATGTTGAAGACATGATCCGTCAGGCTCAGGAATTTTTGGAGACAGCCGAGGGATATTTGGCCAAAGTGGCATAACAGGGGAACCAATCCATGGCTAAATTCATCTTCATAACCGGAGGCGTGGTTTCCAGCCTAGGCAAGGGCATCGCCGCCGCCTCGATCGGCAAGCTCCTGGAGGCGCGGGGCTTGACCACGACCCTCATCAAATGCGATCCGTATCTGAACGTAGATCCGGGGACCATGAATCCGTATCAGCACGGGGAGGTCTTCGTTACCCAGGACGGCGCCGAGACGGATCTGGATCTGGGCCACTACGAACGCTTCACCAACGCCCAGATCAAGCAGGACAACAACTTGACCACCGGCAAGATCTATTATTCCGTCATTATGAAAGAGCGCCACGGGGATTATCTGGGCAAAACCGTCCAGATCATCCCGCACATCACCGATGAGATCAAAAAAAGCATCAAGAAGGTCGCCAAGGAAAGGGACGTGGACGTCACCATTGTCGAGATCGGCGGGACCGTGGGAGATATCGAAAGCCTGCCTTTCTTAGAGGCCATCCGCCAGATGCGCTGGGAGCTGGGGGTAGGATACGCCCTCAATATCCATGTGACGCTTCTTCCCTACATCAAATCCGCCGGGGAGCAGAAGACCAAGCCCACGCAGCACAGCGTTGGGCGCTTGAGGGAGATTGGGATTATTCCTGACATCCTCTTGTGCCGTACAGAAAAGCACATCTTAAAAGAGGAACGCGAGAAGATTGCGCTTTTTTGCAATGTCGATAAAGAGGCGGTCGTGGAGGCCAGCGACGTCAAGCACATCTATGAAGTGCCGCTCCTTTTTAAAAAAGAGGGGCTAGATGATTTGATCTTGAAAAGACTCAACATCAAAAGCGAAGACAAAGATTTGAAAGAGTGGGAGGATGTGGTCATCAAGAGATTAAAGAGCCCGCAGAAGGAGCTGCGCATCGCGGTCGTCGGCAAATACATCACCCTTCCCGACGCTTACAAGTCCATTTATGAGGCCTTAGTCCACGGCGCGATTGCCAATAATGCCCGGGTGGATGTCGTCAGGGTCGACTCGGAAGATTTGGAGGGAGGTTCTGCGGAAAGGCATTTAGCCCAGGTCGATGGGATCCTTGTGCCGGGGGGGTTTGGGACCCGAGGGATTGCCGGCAAAATCAAGGCCGTCAAATACGCGCGGGAAAACAAGATTCCCTTCTTTGGGATTTGTCTGGGGATGCAGATTGCGACGATCGAATTTGCCAAAAACGTCTGCGCTCTGAAAGACGCCAATTCCACCGAATTCGATCCCGATACCAAAGATCCGGTCATCAGTCTTCTGGATGAGCAAAAAGGGATCAAAGAGATGGGGGCCTCGATGCGGTTGGGGACTTTTAGCTGTCAATTGATCAAAGACTCGCACAGTTTTCAGGCCTACAAAAAAGAAAGCATCCTAGAGCGCCATCGGCATCGCTATGAGTTCAACAATCGATATCGTGAGGCCTTTGAGAAGGAGGGCATGGTCTTTGCCGGGATCAATCCGCAGAAAGACCTGGTGGAAATCGTCGAGCTAAAAAATCATCCCTGGTTTGTGGCCTGCCAGTTTCATCCGGAATTCCAGTCAAAGCCGGATCGGGCTCATCCGTTGTTTCGGCAGTTTATTAAAATGGCTTTAGCACATCAGTCTGGTCGCCCGGAATCTGGCACAGGCGCGCTTTCCTCCGCGAAAAAGGAAAAAGCGGCAGCGGTTGGGATGGAGTAAGGTAAATTTTATTCTTTGTTGAAAACGCGCGGGTGGCGTCCTGCTTCGCCCTTGGAAGAGGACGATAGTATGGGCTTCGCAGAGACTTTGAAGGTAGGGAGTTTTGTAGAGCAAGCTGCTGCGAAGCTCAAACACGAAAGTATTTGAGCGTAGCAGAGCGCAGGTGGCGGAATTGGTATACGCGCACGTTTGAGGGGCGTGTGGGGCAACCCGTGAGAGTTCAAGTCTCTCCCTGCGCATTCTTCTTCGCCAAATAGCTACGTCCCGCCTGTGGCGGGACTTGCTGTTTGGTCCCTCGACTCCGTTCGGGATCTTTCGAGGGATCCTGAGCTTGTCGAAGGACTTCGAAGAACAGGTTCTTAAGGCGAAGAAGAATGCTCTACGAAGCCCCCAAACAAGCCCTGTTGTTTCGCTTCACGAAGCGGGGCATAGTTTTGGGGCGAAGTAGAGCACGTCGTGGGACATTAGCGATGGAAGGAGGAAGTTAAAGTTATCACATTTTTAAAAGCCAAGGTCAGAAACCCTGAACATCCTAAAAAGTCTAAAGAATGCGAATTTCTAGTGGACTCAGGGGCCGTTTATTCTGTGGTGCCACAAAATATTTTGAAAGGTCTGGGGATTAAACCCACATCCCTTGAAGAGTTTATTTTGGCCAATGGCGAGGTGATCAAGAAATCTATAGGCAATGCTTATTTTGAATACCAAGGAAAAGTCAGGGCCGCCCCGGTTGTCTTCGGAGATAAAGGCGTGTTTTTGTTTGGGGCCACCACCTTAGAGGCCTTAGGCATGATCCTTGATCCCATTGGAAGACAGCTTAAACCCCTTCCCATGGTTTTGATGTAAAAGGTGGATCCTCCATAGACTGTCATGACGAAAGACAAAAAGGGCACAGGACGAATTCTAGCAGAGAGTCTTTCGTTGTACTTTGGGAACATCCTGCGCTTGACCGAAGTTGTGTCCTGGATTGTCCTTCCCGCCTCCATCCTCTTTATCCTTTTCTTTTTTTGGGGCCTGCCGGAAAAATACGTATTCCTCTTGATGGGCATTTTTTATTTTTTGGTGATCCCCACGCTCGTCAGCCTCCTATACATGGCTGTTCTTAAAATGATTCAGACTCAGCAAAAGACACTCACGATTTATGCCGAGGCCTTCCGTGATTTTTGGCCTTTCGTGGGGACGATGATTTTATATTTCCTGAAAGTTCTTTTATGGTCTTTGCCGGCGCTTCTGCCCGGCATCGGTTTAGGGTTATGGGCCGTGGCTTTAAGGGAATCCGGCATCCTATGGACCTTAAGTTTTATTTTTCTGATCCCGGGGGCGATCTTGGCCTTTATCGCGGTCATGGATTATAGTTTCTCCGGGATGGCCTTTTTACTCGACGGTAAAAAAGGAAGGGAAGCCCTCCGCTTCAGTAAAGGAATCGTGAGGCCGAATCTCCGGCGGTTTATTCAAGGATTGATCGTGGTCATGATTTGGATGACTTTGGGGTACGCTTTGATTGGGCCGTGGGCGGCAGGGGTCTATGACATGTCTTTGCTGGGGGCACTTTTGCCGATTCTTTTTCATGTCTGTTTGGTGAATATAACGGCCACCCTGGGAGGTGTTTTTCCGGCCGTGTTTTTTTATTGCCTCTATAGGGAGCTTTCCCATGGTTAAGCCCATCCAAGTCAGCGCCAGCGTCCTTTGTGCGGATTTCTCTAAATTGGCAGAAGAGATCCGCAAAACCGTGGACGCCGGCTGCGATAGGATTCACGTGGACGTGATGGACGGCCACTTCGTTCCCAACATCTCGATTGGGCCGGTCATTGTTCAGGCCATCCGGCCTTTGACGAAGCTGCCCCTTGAGGCGCATCTTATGATTGAGAATCCTCATTTTTATGTCGATGCCTTTGCGGGGGCCGGCGCGGATATCATTGCCATCCACGCGGAGTGCTATGGCTGCAGACGGTCTTGGTGTCAGAAATGGGACCAGTTTCCTAAAGAGGTGGAGGCAATCGATGTCCCCTTGGCGCGGGAGGCCATGGGCCAGATTAAAAAAGCCGGCAAGAAAGTCTTTATGGCCTTGAACCCCGGAACCCCGATGTGCCTGGGGCCTCTTTTGAAAGACTTGGACGGGGTTCTGGTCATGTCGGTTAACCCGGGTTTTCCCAGACAGAAATTCCTGGACGGGGTGCTCTCTAAGGTCAGGGCATTAAGAGAGGAGTTGAATTTTAACGGCGACATCACAATTGACGGCGGAGTCAATGAGGCCACGGCCCCTTCGGCGGTCGGCGCCGGTGCCAATATCCTGGTTACAGCCAGTTATTTTTATGGCTCTCAAGATCCTCGCAGGGTGGTAAACTCCCTTAAATCCATATGAGAAAATCCTTGCGAATATCAGAAGAGACCGTTATACTCAAGATGCTGATAAAACGGGAGTGTGAATAATGGGAACATTTCGTGTCGGTTTCAGTGTCGGCAGCCTCCAAGGAGCGGGACCTTCGGTCGAAGTGAAAGGACTGGTTGATACCGGGGCGACATTTCCTTTCATTCCGGAGCAGATCCTGCGTTCCTTGGGCATTCAGCCGAAAGGGGAAAAGACGTTTACGCTGGCCGATGGAACCCAGAAAAAGCTTTCTTATGGGGAGGCCCGATTGACGTTCAACGGCGCCTCGGCGCCTTGCCTGGTCGTCTTTGCTCCCCAGCATGCCGAACCCCTCTTTGGAGCCCTGGCGCTGGAAAGCCTGGGGTTGGAGGTTGACCCCGTGAACCGTCGCCTTAAGCCTGCCACGTTATACCTTGCCTAGGCCTTCAGTGGGCGCTTAATACAAACGTCTTAATTCCTATGTCATTGCGAGCGCAGCGAAGCAATCTTTTAAAGGATTGCTTCGTCGCAAAAAGTGCTCCTCGCAATGACAAAGATATTATTGCTGTCAATTTATTTAATTGTATCGGAATTTCAAAGATGAAAT
>CAZUJQ010000045.1:0-17942 GCA_964620805.1 uncultured Planctomycetales bacterium
CCCCCAAACCCCCTGTGGTTGTATCGGAATTTCATCTTTGAAATTCCGATACAACCAGATTGATACGCCAGCACAAGAAAAACATTATCAAATTGCCGCACGATTATCATTATCAGAAAGAATTCTTGCAAGCTTTCGAGAAAATCAACAGGCTGAAGTTCTCCAAAAATTTTCGTTTTTGCAAGTAACCTATCAACTCGTATCGTCGTGGACATCGCCAAAATCGTGGTTTTCACGCTTTTTTGAGGTTAGACAAATCTTAGTGATAGCCTTCATACCTTATTTTGAGGTTTATACACCTTTTTCCAATAAGAACGTAAGGATATAGCTTTATTTTCTAACCAACTAAAATTTCTTTCATACCATCCTACTGTCTCTTTAAGCCCTCTATTAAATTCTTTTCGAGGATTCCACCCAAGTTCTTTCTTAATCTTACTTGAATCAAGGGAATATCGTAGGTCATGGCCAGGACGATTTTTCACAAAGCTGATGAGCGTTTTGGGTTTGCCCAATATCTCAAGAATTTTTCTTACCAAATCGACGTTTTTGATTTCGGTCCCAGATCCTACATTATAAGTCTCCCCGGTCCGGCCATTCTTAGCGATCCTAAAAATTGCCTCGGCGCAGTCTTCGACATACAACCACTCCCGGACGTTTAATCCACGCGCATAGACAGGGATGAGTTGCTCCCGTAGAGCCTTGAAGATGATAACAGGGATAAACTTCTCCGGATACTGCCAAGGGCCATAATTATTGCAAGGCCTTACTATCACTGCCGGCAAATTGAATGTCCGGATGTAAGAGCGGACCAAAAGATCTGCGGCTGCCTTGCTGGCAGAGTAAGGGGAATTAGGATTAAGGGGAAAATCTTCTCTAAATTTGCCTTTTTCGATATCTCCGTAAACCTCATCCGTGGATATGTGAATGAATCTGCCGATGCCATACCGCAGGCAGGCATCCAAAAGAACCTGTGTGCCCAAGAGATTGGTCTTTAAAAATGCGGTTGGGTTCTGAATGCTGCGATCTACATGGCTCTCAGCAGCAAAATGTACCACCATCTTAGGACGATATTTCTTAAATATGGGAAAAATATTATTTATATCACAGATATCCTTTTTATAAAAACGGAAATGCCCTTGAATACTCTTGAGTCTGGTAAGATCTCCTGCATAAGTAAGTTTATCAATGATTATTGGTCGAAATCCGGCACGGACAACTTGCCTGGTAAATTCACTGCCTACAAAACTTGCCCCACCGGTAATCAATATGTCTTCGCCTATAGTGGACATTTAAATCATTTCCTCACAATCTCTCTTAAATAATCACCATAGGAGGCCGTACACTGATTGGCTAGGGATTTCAATTGAGCCTTACTGATGAATCCTTTACGATAACCAATCTCTTCTACACAACCGATTTTTAGTCCTTGACGATCCTCTATAATTTTAATAAAGGCAGAGGCTTCAATCAGAGAGTCATGCGTTCCGGTATCAAGCCAAGCGTACCCTCGTCCCAGAGCAATAACTTTGAGCGCCTTCAGTTTGAGATAAGCGTTGATGACATCAGTGATTTCCAATTCTCCCCTTGGTGAGGGCTTAACCTCTTTTGCGATCTTGATAACCCTGTTGTCAAAAAAATAAAGACCAGTAATCGCCCAGTTAGATTTCGGCCTCTTAGGTTTTTCCTCTACCAATAAGACATTTTCCTTTTCGTCAAAGGTTACGACCCCGTAGCGTTGGGGATCTTTCACGGAATAGGCAAAAATATAGGCTCCGGGGTAATGTATGGCTTTTTTTAATTGAGTCTGCAGGGCATCGCCATAGAAGACGTTATCCCCCAGAACGAGACAAACATGATTTTTCCCTATGAAGGCCTCTCCTACAATGAAGGCATCTGCCAACCCACGAGGGTTTTCCTGGACAGTATAGCTAATCGTAAGACCCAAATGTTTTCCATCCCCTAGAAGATTTTGAAATTGAGGAATGGCTTCTAAAGTGGAAATAATTAAAACATCTCTAATGCCAGCCAGCATGAGGACAGATAGAGGGTAATAAATCATGGGTTTATCATAAATGGGCAGAAGCTGCTTGCAGACAGCTTTGGTGATAGGATAAAGTCGGGTGGCTTTTCCACCAGCGAGGATAATGCCTTTGGTTTTCTCCATAACGCGTTTTCGATTTGCAAAAACAAATTAAGAATAACACAAAACAAGGCCATGGACAATTTTATTCCGTCATATTAAAGTTAAGGTCATTGTTCCGAGCAAATTTTAAGGATCCTTTCGGCCGCATGGCCATCCCATAGAGGGATCCGGGTATCCGACTGTAAATACGTACCCCTTTCGATTCTTTCCAGACACTCACGGAAGAGATTCCAGTTCCGTTTGATCAGAGTGTTGGTGCCCTGTTCAATAGTGATGGGGCGCTCGGTATTATCGCGGAAGGTCAGACAGGGAATATTAAGGACGGTCGTTTCCTCTTGAAGGCCGCCACTGTCCGTAATGACTAATTGGGAGTCAAGCACCAAAGATAGGGATTCCAAATATCCAATGGGATCCAGAAGATGAAAGCCAGCCATGGCGCTAAATTTCTCTTCCCAGCCGTTTAATTGCAGGTATTTTCTCGTCCGGGGATGGATGGGAAAGACTACAGGCATACGTTCACTGAGATATTTAAGTTGTTCGCACACCTCCTTTAAAGAATGGGGATCATCCACGTTGGAAGGCCGATGCAACGTGACAAAAGCATAGCCTTTTTTCTTTAGACCGAAATTCCTATGCATACTCAAGAGTTCCACCTGAGGTCGCATCCGAAACAAAGTATCGATCATAACGTTTCCGACAAAATAGATGTAAGATCCATGTCCTTCCCGACGCAAATTTTGCACAGCAGATGGCTCGGAGGCAAACAGAAGCTCTGCGATGCTGTCCGTGATGATACGGTTGATTTCTTCCGGCATGCTTCGGTCGAAGGACCGCAGCCCCGCTTCAACGTGTCCGAGCCGAATTCTCTCCTTGGCGCAGACAATGGCGCAGGCTGCCGTAGAGTTGACATCTCCCACAACTAAACATAAATCGGGTCGATTGTTTTGAACCCATTGTTCATATCTTTTCATGATTTCCCCGGTTTGTACGGCATGCGTTCCAGAGCCCACTTCCAAGCAACAAACTGGCGCAGGCAGCTTAAATTGTTCAAAGAATATATCCACCATCTCAGCATCGTAGTGCTGGCCAGTATGAATCAACCTTAAATAAAGATTGTTGAAAGTGTGGGGCACTGAAAAAATCGCCGCAGCTTTCATGAAATTTGGCCGGGTACCCACGATAATGTCAACATTTATTCTTTTCATGTTTTCTAACTCCCAATCTTCGCATTAATAATGTCACATTGGGAAGGCCTACTTCCTCTCTCCGGCGAACTCTGGAAGCCATGGGCATTCTTTTTACGAAACTCAGTGGTTCCTCATTTCCGATATCATTTTTATTTCTTCACAACACCTTAATGAGATTATCTTAGCGATTTTATTACAGACTTCGGTATATCTCTGATAATTCTTTTCCTTGTCGAGTAGTGTTGAATCTCTCCTCTATATTGCATCTGGCTTTTTCTGTCATCTCTACACGTTTGTGAGAATTGTATTGTGAGATAAACCAACGTACATGGGTGATCAACTGATCCGCGTTCCCTTCATCAGCGAGCAGCCCTGTTTCGCCATGATTGATCACCTCAGGAATATCGCAATGGCGTGTAGAAACAATGGGAAGCCCTGCAGCCATCATATCCATTAAAATAACAGGTGCCCCTCCTTCTGTGTCCCCATTTGAGGCAGTTTTACTGGTTGCGAGAAAAAGATGATGCTGATATGACTCGTGAATGAGAACTTCATAGGGTTGATAACCTAATAAACGGACCTGTGACTTTAGGTGAAAACATTTGATAGCATTCATAATTCTTTTCTTTTCGTCCTGGCTTCTTTTCTCTCGAGTGGCATCGCCGATAATTGTAATCTCAACTGAGACATCTCGGATTTGGCTTATGGTTTCCAAAGCTATAGGAATGCCTTTTTTTTCTTGAAAAGTTCCTGCAATGAGAATCCGGAAGGGATCGTTTCCATTCCAGGTCCTCTTTTCAAAGCGAATATTGTTGACATCGACCCCCAAGTGGTGAACCAGAATTTTATCTTTTGGACATCCAAGTTTTTGGATACATTGGGCCATATGGGGACCTTCACACAGAAAAAGAATCGCACTATCGAATAACTCTTGATATCGTCTTTTCCAAACAGGAAATTGTGTCGGCAGCATGTTAACATCGAAACCATAAAATGTCACAACGTGCTTGGCCTGAACAGCTCTGGCCGCCGCTTGATTGAACCAAGCATAATTGGCAAAATGAGAATGCAAGATATCGATGCGTAAGCTCATCATCTGCCGCTTCAATAAGCCGGAATGGTAATGCAATCCTGTCTTTTGTAACAGCTTTTCGTAGAAATAACAAATAGGATATTTTTTCTGCAAACAAAGAATGTTAGGTAAAGCAAATTGTTTTAAATTTGTGGAAAATTCGCAAATGATATGGGACTCAATACTTGAGTCTAAGGATTTGATCTGGTTGTAAATCCAAATCTCTGTCTGAGGTAACCAGCTAAAGACACCTTGCGCAACGACAAGTCGTGTTTGTCCGATAATTTTTTGCCGTAATGTCATTTTAAGACCCGTATGAGTTGAAAGAATTCCTTGTATAAATTTCTGTCCATCCAACCTAGGGAAGGAACGTATATCGCAACACCGACCCAAAATAATAAAGCGAGGAGCAGAACGTTATCTATGGCCATGGCGTTTTTAAGAAAATACTTCACGCAAAAAAGGACCACGCTCATGAATAAAGAGGCTAAAAAGATGTTGCGGAGCTGCCTGAGAAAGTGGGTGAAGTCTAGGTCGATCAGTTTGAACACCACAATCATGCTGGGATAAGTGACTAGCAATGAGGTCAGCGCGTAACCGAAGGCGACCCCCTCAATGTCCCATCGTAAGCCAATGATAAATGCCGAGAAATATAAGATCGAAAATATGAGTCCCATGCGAAACTGAATTTCCGTTCTTCCCCGTGCTTTATAAATCGTTCCATTAAGTGATCCGATTGATTCTACCAGCCCGGCTACAGAAAGGATTTGCACCAGAAAGACCGACCGCTGCCACTGAGGCCCCAGAAATGTTTCTATAAATTCCGGAGCGATGATGAACAAACCCATCATAATGGGGAATGCCATACAAGCAATAAAACGGGCGGCTTTAGTGTAAGCCTCGGAAATCATTTTTTTGTCATCCTGAATTTGCGAAAATGCAGGAAAGGCTACCTGTGCAATGACATTGGTGAGATTTTCCAAGGGAAACAGAAGCAGCCGATAGGCCAGGTTATAGAAGCCCAGACGTTGCATACCCAAAAATTTTCCAATGAGAAGATCATCAAAATTCCGTATAAAATAATTAATGAAAGAAAAACCAATGAGATGGGAGCCAAATCCCACTAACTCCCTGACTTCATTCCAGCGGAATACAAATAATGGCCGCCAAGAGGAACGGGTCCAGAGGAGAATAGTTTCTAAAAACTGGTTGCTAAGGATCTGGAAAACGAGACTCCAGGGACCAAAACCCTGATAGGCCAGAAAAATTGCTAAGCCTCCCGAAAAAGTCAGGGTGGTGATCTTGATGAAAGCTAGTCGTTTGAAATCAAGGGATTTAATAAGCAATGCGTTTTGGACAAAACCCAAAGAAATAATCAGAAAGACTGTAGAAAGGGTTATTGTGGTCGGCATAAGCCGACTTTCCCTGTAAAATGCCGCGATGGGAAAGGCTAGAGAGCTTAACACAAGGGTGAGAACGAGGCCCACGAGGACGTTGATCCAGAAGATGCTGGAAAGCTGATAATCCGTAATATTTTTTTTCTGAATAACTGCCGCCGTTAGTCCAAAATCCCCGAAAATGATTAGGAAATTCTTAAAAACCAGCGTCATCGCCAAGAGACCGAAATCATTAGGTGTCAAAAGATGGGTCAGAACAGATAAAAGAGTGAACTGGATTAATAATTGGGTAGCTTGGGCGATGGCCACCCATGCTACTGCTCGAACCGATTTTTTTGCAATAGACATCAGTTTTACGAAGGATTAATGGTCGGTTTTCCATGACCATTCCCCAATTTTCTTAAGGTATTTTCAATGCCATAAATTGTCCTGTCGGCAAGGACCATTTGTAATAATCAAGCCGTTGGGAAAAATCCTCATCGACAGCTTTGAGGGCGCCAGGACAGGTCTCGAATCCATAATCATCGTAAATAATGATGCCCCCAGTGATCATGCGACTGAGGAGCCATGTATTGACCTCTTTGATGGACACGTACAGATCGACGTCAACGTGTGCGAATTTGATCTTTAAATGATCGTATTGGGGAAGGACGTCTTTAAAATAGCCTTTAACGACCTCAATGTTTTTGTATGGGGCAAAACGGTCCTTGACCTCGCTGTATTCTACCGTCAAATCGCCTTTTTTCCAGTGCCAGTCATCAGGTGAGTTGCTGTCCGGGACTCCCTGAAAACTGTCGAAAAGGAACAATTTTGATGTGTCCCCTAGCTTTTCCATGGCATGGACCATTTGAATGGCCGTGTGCCCTTTAAAACATCCGAATTCGGCAACAATACCCGCCATTTGCTTCGCGATGACGTTCTGCAGACATTGAACGACTACAATCTGCCTGTCTCTTTTGCCGGGATAATTTTTCCATACATTGTAAAGTCCTGCCTGCGCAAAGAATTTCTCAGAAACCAGCTTATCGGTAATAGTTCTCCAGCGTTTTAGGACTTCCAAAGGCTCACTTTTCTTGTAGGACGAATTAAGGATAAGTTCAAAGAGTCTTTTGAGTTTATTGGTTAGCATATCTGCTCCTTGTTGATGATTACAGGAGTGAAAACAGCCATTGAATTAAAGTTTCAGTCTTTTCATGTCTATGTCCGAATCCTGGGAGATGGTAAAAAAATAATACCTCGGCAGTTTTATCCTGAAATGATCCAAGGTATGAATCCGTTGCGGAAATTCTCCCACATCCAGCGAATAAAGATCGCGGTTTTCGGACAAGCAGTTATAGATTAACTGTACATGTTCTGGAAATTCCGGATTGTCTGGATGGAGCTCGATCAAAATAGACTCCATCCGTTTCATATGGCCCGCCAGATTCTTAAGGACCAGGCACTCTCCGCCTTCAATGTCAATCTTCATCATCCTAACCCTATCTAAGGAACATTCTTTTAGGATCGAGGGGAGATCCGATACCTCGCATTTTTGCACTTTTAAAAAAAACTTAATGAGTGGATTGGCATTTTTTTCGCTTAACAGGAAATTCAAGTTGTCACCGCTTCCTCGAATAACAAGGATACCTTGGCCAGCTTTTTCCCCAACGGCCTTGTTGACGGCGATGAGATTTCGGAAATTATTCAAATCCTGGTTCTCGAGTATCTTTTGATAGTTGGCCTTCCAGGGTTCGACGGCTAGTACCTTGCCATGTTCTCCGACCAACCGGCAAGCCACCAGAGCGTAGATACCCCAATGGGCTCCAATATCGGCAAAAACATCACCAGACCTGAGGACGGCTTTCATAAGCGGAATAATAAATGTTTCGGTTGGGCGGAATCCGAATTGAAGTAATTGGCTGCCGTAACCAGTTTGTGGATCAACAAAGATACGGACATCCGTGCCCGAGAGGGTCATAATACACTTCTGATTTCGAAAAAAAGGGATATTCAACATTTTTCTCTTTCCGATGATGTTTCACTATGCAGTTAGTAACGAGGCCATATTTTTTCTACCTGAGAGATCCAAAAAGGAAGAAATCTCCGGTGGATCCTGTTAAGCCTGTGATCTAGTTCTTGCAACAGACAAATAAGGAAGTTTAACCGGACGTAGTGGCTATCCATATTGATACGTTTCCTTTCCTGGAGCAGCCTGTAGAATGTCCTCCAGCCTTCTCCGTAATACTGAATAAGATCGTCTGGATTCAGAGACAAAAATTTCTCCCAGAAGTCCGTATGGTAGTTCTGGAATTGCAGGTAAAAAAGGTCATGGAAAATAGAATACTTATAGCTTTCAGACCAGTCCACCAGAAAAAAATCGGAATCAGCGCTTTTATTGGGCCGAACGATATGATGCGGAATCAGATCACCGTGAACCTGCGTGAGAAAAAGCAAGGATTCTGAAGATAAAGCGGATGCTCTCGAACACTCCCGGTAAATCATCCCAGTTAGGCGTGAGAGACTTTCGGATTTCGGCTCGAACCCTCCATCTCTTAAAGAGCTCTCGATTTTTTCTGTCAATTGACCCATGTATTCCCCTATACCCAGGGTTTCGAGCCCATAATAATCGTAGAAAGCAAATAGGCTTTTGAAGATATCTCCCAATAGGGAATTCGTGATCGTTTCGTATGATAAAGGAGTATACGGGCAATAAGGTTGTACAAGGAAAAATGGCTGTTGTTCAAGATGGCTGAAAAGAATCGGTATGGTGCAATGGGGGAGAATTGTGTTGGCCAGAATTTCATGGTGTAACAGTTGCTTTTCGGTTTTTTTCTCATCTCGCAGGGCGTGAACGACGCGGTTCCCCAGTCGGTCGATGATGATAATCTTTTGTGATCGGAAGAAGACTATGATGCCGCGCCTAGGAAAGTTATCGCTGAAATCCGGTTCTTGCTTAGGAAATGGCAAACGCAAGGATTCCTTAAGCCAGATCATGCACAACAAGCCGGCTGATTTCAACTGGGAAAGACAGGAAGGAGAGGATAAAGATTCTAGGTACGTTCTCCAGGAATCAATCTCATAAATGTTCATCAGCAGAAATCTTTCCTCAATTTGCTTAATTCTAGTATTCCTGCCCCGGGAGGGGATGGGGCTAGAATCCCTGGTTCCGTACGATTGGAGTGAAGTGATAAGATCCTTGTAAAAATCGTTTGAGAAAGCACTATGTGTCATTAAATTCTTTTAACCAGTATTTTCCCAAAGGAACAACCCGACCCGCCCTATAGGACTCAACCCCGGCTAGACAAGTTACGACCGTTTTAGCCGCGTCAATGGCCCGGCATTTTGGTTTTCTCCCCCTTCGTATTGCATCGATGAAATCCGTGATGGAGGCATTAACCGCGTAGGAATGTTCATAAACCCTGAGAGGATAGCTTTGCACGGAATAAGAGTAATCCTTCATTCTCCATCCGGTCATTAGGCTCTCCACTGCACGGCTGATCAACACGGATTTGGCATTTAAGTACCATGCACCCAGTTTATTTCTTAAAGAGGAATTCTGAGGGAGAAATGTATTATGGATAAAAGGTCTGTGGAACACTTGGAAATGGCCGTCTTTATCAAAAAGGAGATTGTTTTCGATGGATTGCTCGTTACCGTAAATTCGGACGGAATGATCCTGGGGCCGGCCAGCTCCAAAGGCGGTAATGACCTTACCGAGGATCCCGGACCTAAAACGTAGAAACGCTATGTTTAAATCTGATTCGGGATATTCCGGAAAGGCAATATTATTTGCCATGGCAAAAATCTCTGTTACTTCATCTTCAAGAAGCCATCTCAATAGGTCCACGAAATGGCAGCCCGAATATACCAGAGGCGTGGCATTATCCCTAAACCGCCAAAGGTCATATAGCTTGGCTCTTTGTGTAAGGTTGTGGACATAAAAACCCTCCATATAAAAAATTTTTCCGAGTTTTCCCCCTTGAATAATTTCCTTCATTTTAAGGTGAACGGGAAGGAATCGCATCTGGTGTTGGACGGCCATGACGCAGCCGGAAGCATTCTTTTCTGCCTGCAGGATAGCCCGGCAGTCGTTAAGAGAATCCGTAAGGGGTTTTTCACAAAGGACATGCTTGCCTGCGGCCAGGCTTTTAACGATATATTCGGTATGGGTTTTATCGGGAGAGCATACGCTTACAATATCGACCGGCGCGTTGAGAAAATCGTCAAAATTCTTAGTTGCCAGGATTAAGGGAGATAAAGCTTGAGCCCGTTTTATTCCCGCATCGTGTGGATCGAAGAAAGCCGTGGTTCGGCAACCTTTGATGGAATTGAAATGGTAATACTGAGAGAGACCGGCTCCACCGGCCCCTACGATTCCGACTTTTAGGATTTTATTGTCTGGTTGTCTCATAGATCATTTGGAAAAATTCAGTGCTTCCTTATTACCAACACTTTCATTGCGGAGTCGTGAGACTGCAATAAAGGAGGAACACCTAGCTTGAGAAAAAACCGGTCGAGCCTGAAAATAAACTCTGGTGGGAAAAAATAAAAAAAATACTTAAAAGGGAAAATAGGAATACCGCGGTCTGGTATCCAAAAATACATGGGGAATATGCGAACGATAGATAGGTCTAACTCACGGAAAATATTCTTGTAATAGTCCAGTTCTCTGAACACGATGTAATTACTAATCAGCATTCTCTTTTTAGGCAAGATGTCAGTGATGATGAGCGTGCCTCCCGCAACGAGACACTTAGCAAAGTTCCTTATGGCGTTGAAGTGGTTGACGTCGCTAAGAATCAAATGTAATACCTCAATGGATTGAATCAAGTTAAAGCCGTTACCAAGGTCGAATTCTGGGTCGCAAAAATCGTGATTGATCCAGCGGCATTGCGGGAACTCGTCTATCAGATGATCGATCAATTTGCGGGAGATGTCGACACCGGTATACCGTACTTGCGGAAATAAGTTTAACGCTTGCTCAGCGAAGAAACCCTGTCCGCATCCGGCATCAAGGATTTTGATTGGGTCGCTGATTGTGAGGCCGCTGATACTGATGGCTTTGATATAGGCTTCCAGTTTACATCGATAGAGCAGGCGAATGTATCGTCCGTTTAGTCCCATGATTCCAGACTCATTAAGAGAAAAATCACGATATCGCTTGTCCCAAAAGTTCATGAGTCGATATGTTTCCTGCTCAAAGGTGTTATTGAGTTGATCCGGCTTATTTTTCTCTTCGTTCATAGCTGATGAAAAAAAGTAGATAAGAAAATCTTAGTCATTTTTTATCCCCCTTCAGCGAACCTAGTCGCCTGCGGCAGCGGAATTCCGCCCCGCAAGGGACAGCAAAAAGGGAACCACGGGTTTTAGCCCACAGTGGGATCCATAATTCTTTTAACAGCCCAGATAACATCATGAATATCCGAGTCGTTGAGTTTAGCCGAAAGCGGGAGACTCACCGTCCGCCGTCCTATGTGATGGGCATTCGGGTAATCCTCCGGCCGCATGCCGAACGTCTTTCTATAATAAGGATGCTGGGTGATACTTTGATAATGAACGCCAGCACCGATGTTTTCCTTACTGAGGGCATTTAAGAATTCGTCCCGTGTCAGGCCACACTTTCTACGGTCGATAAGGACTGTAAAAAGATGATAAGCGTGCCGGGTGTTCGGTTGGGGTTCGGTTGGCAATTCCAAAGGAAGCGACGCAAAGGCTTTCTTATATTTTTCCCAGATCATCTTGCGGCGCTGCCAGTACATGTCGATTTTTTTAAGCTGATGAATGCCAATTGCCGCCTGAATGTCCATCATATTGTACTTAAAACCGCATTCAACGACTTGGTAATGCTTATAACCCTCGTCACTGAAACGTTTCCAGGCGTCTTTGCTCATGCCATGGAGGGCGAGGATTTTGATGCGGTTGGCCAGCTTCTCGTTGTCTGTAATGACCATCCCTCCTTCACCTGTGACAATGTTTTTAGTGACATAGAAGCTAAAGCAACCCAGTTGTCCGAATGTGCCGGCTTTTTTCCCTTTATATTCGGTTTCGATGGCGTGAGCGCAATCTTCGACCAAAAGGAGTTTGTGGCGTCTGACGATCTTGATAATAGTATCCATGTCGCACGGCTGGCCGGCAAAATGCACAATCAAAATCGCTTTTGTCCGATGGGTGATTTTCTTCTCGATTAACTCTGGATCAATGTTCATGCTCTCCTTTTCACAATCAACGAGTACCGGGGTCGCTCCGCTGTGGATAATGGCATTGACGGTGGCGCAAAAGGTCATGGCCGTCGTGATGACTTCATCTCCAGGGCCGATGTTAGCCGCCAATAGCGATAGGTGAATGGCTGCTGTACAGGAATGGAGCGCTACCGCATGCCGCACGCCTTTATAGTCTTTGAAACCTTCTTCAAAACGCTGGACTTTTGGGCCAGTTCCCAACCAACCAGAACGAAGGGAATCAACGACTTCCTTTATTTCGGATTCTTCAATGAGAGGGGCTCCGAAAACCAAAAAATTTTCTTTGGATCGAACCGGAGAACCCCCTTTATAAGCAGGTATCGATCTCATATTTTTCATTTTAAGTCTCTAAAGAAATCCATTCAAGGCCTGAAATAGATTCTTTACATTGAGTTCTCGCATGCAATGATAGCTCTCGCGACATGTCGGCACGGTATAGCCCAAATGCGTGCAAGGTGAACATTCCACATTCTCTGTGACAATGACATGACGTTCTCCTTTCGGCCCCCATTTCTTAAGGTTCCCTGGACCAAAAATCGCCACAACCGGAGTTCCTACCGCGCAAGCCAAATGCATGAGGCCCGAATCAGGACCGACAAAAAACCGGCTCTGTTTGATCAAAGCCGCACTCTGGATGAGGGAGGCTTTACCAATAAAGTTCTTCACCTCTGCCTTGAACAGTTCTTCTTCAATTTCCTTTCCGGCTGGCACCACGTCCCTTCCTCCCAATAAAATCACATGAAAACCTTTCTCTAGGACACATCGAATCAAGGGAAGACTCTGAGATTTATTCAAACGCCGAATGGCAATGCTGGCACCCAGAAAAATGGCTACCGTTGGCCCCTCAACGATATTCCTAGCCCACTGAAGAACCTTTTCATCGATTTGAAGACAGTTGTTAATATCTTTGATCTGCCGGACATTCGAAAGTAAAGAAGCAAAAAGCTTTTTAAAGTTCTCTAACTCATAGACCTCCTGATCATAACTGATTTTTTCATGAAAAAGTTTGGCTCGAAGGCGCCGCGTGGCAAACCCAATGGTATGCGGAGCCTTTAAGAAGTATGCCACCAGTGCGCTTAAATAGTGCCATTGTTCGGTATCGATAATCAAATCGAAACGATTTCGGTATAAATTGAAGAAAGAACTTATCGTATCGTATACCCAAAGCTCATCCACAAGGCCCTTTTGCAAGCAGAAAATCTCGGCATTTCGCTTTTCACAAAGGACGCCGATTTTAAGCATGGGATTACTTTTTCTTAACGCCCGTAGGAAGGGCACTAAAAAAACCGCATCTCCGATCCCTCCGGGGCGGATAATTAAAAGACGAGTTAAAGGCACCGTGGGTTTGGTTTTTTTTTCTCGAGCAGGAAGCAGGAAAGCCAGAATTGATCCTAAATAAAAATCTATTAATTTAAGGAATTTGATCTTTAAAGATCCAACAGAACAAATAATCTGCCAGAAACCGATTTTATAAGCCTTGATCATAGGAAACGATACAAAAGACACATCACAAAAACCACCCATAAAAAGATATTACACATAAGAGACTTATCCGAAAAAATGACCTCTCCCGGGTCATCCCCCAGTTTCTTGACATGGACCAGATACAGATACCGGAACATCCCATAGATCACAAACCCGATAGAATAAATCATATTGTGATTTCCCGTCCGACCCATAATCTCCGATGATATCGCATACAATCCATAAAAGACAATCGTCAAAGTGGAACAGATGATAATAATCTGGTCCAGAAGATACACCGTATAATGCGCCAGCACCCCCCGATGCTCATGGGCCTGCTCTTTAAGGGTTGTCATTTCATGGCGCCTTTTGGTAAATCCTAAAAACAAAGCCAACAAAAAGACGCATAGCTGCAGCCATACCGAGGGAAAGACATCCACCGCCAGCGATCCGGCCCAGATACGCACTTGGAATCCCGCCGCCACAAAAATAACATCCACAATCACCACATTTTTCGTATAGAAATTATAAATGAGGTGTAACAGAATATAAGTGAGGCCAGCATAAAGCACCGTGGTATCCACATGAAAAGAAAGCCATAATCCCAAAGCCATCATCCCGAAAATTAAACCGGCCACACTCACAGGATTGATCTTGTGTTTCGCCAAGGGCCGTTTGGATTTTTTGGGATGCAGACGGTCTTTGTGCCGATCAAGAAAGTCATTAAGGATATAAAGACTGCTTGAAATAAAACAAAAACTAACCAAAGTCAAAATAGAATCCTTGAAAGTCTCAAATTTATAAAGCTGGCCGGAAAAGATTAGAGGAAACAAGATAAAAGCATTCTTTACCCACTGTCGTATCCGCAATAATTCGATCAGATCCGATAGACCTTGGACCATGGTTTTCTCCTATGCTTGACCTTAGGGAACCCTTACAGAACCTATATCTAGCCTATCGCCTTTTTGTGTGAAGCCTGACTTAGAAAGGCTCACATTGGCTTTCTTTCCTATATTTATATTATAGAACATCACGCTCAATGTGTATTCTCCTTTGTCCAGGGGAGGCAGAAGAAACCAATAACGCTCTGTCACATAAGTTTCCTTTGACCATGTGCTTGTTGGCAAGACCGTATAACCAATCCGCCTCGGATACGCATAAACGACACGGGCATTTTTTTTGAGAAGAAAGACCATCTGATAATCCTCTTTAAGGTCGCGAAGGGATCTCCAATGAAATTTCAATGGTATAACCCCTCTGCGACCAAATGAATCGTTCCCAAATTCAGCTTTTAGCAACTGAAAATTATCGTCAATGATAATTTCATCTAAGGGTGGGGTGAGGTGGAAACTCTGATCTCCTTGCTCGATCAGTTTGAGGCCGCCTTTTCCAACTCCCTTTTCGAGAAGGACAATGTCTTGCACGGCATCTTTAATCACCCAATCATGGTTTAAGAAAAAATCCTGCATTCTGGGTTGAAATGTTTTGGGGTCATGTCTAAGCAAGTCACCAATCCATCCATCTTCAAAATCAATGAGGGCCCAGGAAACCTCAGGCAGAGACTTCAAGTGTTGGGGAGAAATCCCTTTTATACCTTGTAAGATAGCCCGAAAGGAATATAACGATTTTCTCTGCGAGAGTTCTGCCAAAAAACTTAAGGTGGCCGTCACACTGGCTTGCGGGGGGATTTTGGAGATCATCTGCCAACAGAAAGGATCAAAAGGATCTTTGTATTGCGCGATCCTAACGGCGACATTCTCTTGATAAAAACCAATATGAAACAGACACGCTAAGGTGATCAGGAAGAATGCTGCATGATAAAAAACCGGTCTTAATTTGGATTTTAGAAGAACCCATGATCGGATTGTCGCCAAAAAAACAAAGGGCAAGACGGTTGCCCCATAATGATATCCTATTGTGTAATACTGAAAAGCGCTAGACAAAAGCTGCTGTAACAGAACTGGTGAAATAAGGAAAATAATCTGGGGGCTCAAGAAAGCGAGGAACAACAACGGCCCGAAGAGTCCAGTGATATATCCTCTCTTATAAGGTTCTAGAATAATTTGAAAAACTTTCCAGGGCTGGAAAACAAAGGTTCTCATGATCTCCATGGGAGAAGAGCCGAGATGTTGATACATCGAGAAGTACGGACTATACTTCCACATAGGAGAACCGTTGGAGGTAACCTCTTGTCGTACGGTTGGGATGACAAGAAACACTGAAGCATAGAATACAATCAGACCGAAAACGATCGGAATAAGGCCCCAGCGGATCCTGTCTCTATCGCGGGCGAACAAGCCGTAAATCCCAAAAGCCACAACCACCAGCAGCATATTTTCCTTAATAAGTCCGGTCAAAACCATCGTCACACTGAATGGAATAAACTTTTGAGTCTGAAAAAAATAAAAGAGCAAAAATAAAAATCCTATGGCCAGACTCTCAAAATGAAACTCGTAGATCAAAGCATAGAGATTGGCCGGGTACGCAAGATACAAAATCATTAGAATCAAAGCAAAGGCCACTGGCAGATTTCTTTTAGCTATCAAAAAAAGAATATAGGCTCCCAGTGTATACGACAGAATTTTCAGTGCGATGAGTGCCAGGGGATGATGAAAAACCAAATACAAAGGGACCAAAAGGAATGCAATGTATTCCGTATGATTGCCCAAAAAATTCATCCCAAAAAGCGAAGGCGAAAGCGAGCCATGGCACAAAGACCACATGACCTGGGCATACAAGGCGAAATCCCAATCATAATACCCAAAGTGAAAATATTTATAGGTGAGAAGCCCCAACCAAAAGATAAAGGCGACCCCACATATGGCAAGGGCCAGGAGATTGGGTTTCTCGAAAGCACGATTCTGTAGGGTTGAAGTTGAATGGGTTTGGGAAAAAATAGCCACGTTAAATAGGTATACAAATCTTGGAAGAAGGTTGCTTGAATCAATATAAAGTATAACATAGACCAATCGAAGCCCTCGTGAATTATTGAAATATTTTC
Source organism: uncultured Planctomycetales bacterium (assembly GCA_964620805.1). Lineage (GTDB taxonomy): Bacteria > Omnitrophota > Gorgyraeia > Zapsychrales > JAHFFX01 > CAZUJQ01. The sequence continues at coordinate 16,483 of CAZUJQ010000045.1, forward strand.
CAGCCAATAGCTCATCAACGAAATACTTCACAAAAAAACAATTCTTTGGTAGGATATGCACCAATGTTTTTAAAGTATCCAATGACCAAGATACAATTATCAAACAAATCTCAAAATGAAACGCATCGGCATTCTCACAAGCGGTGGTGACTGCGGCGGCTTAAATGCTGTCCTCAAAGGGGCCGGCCAGATGGCCCACGCGTGCGGCATTTCGTGTTTTATCATCCCCAAAGGCTATGCGGGATTATACAATCTCGTTGAGTTTGATAAGCTCGTTGAACTGACGGCCCAACGGGCGGATCTGATCGATTCTTATTTAGCGGGCTCCGAGGCCGGCCATTCCCGTGTTAAAATCAAGAAAATCGAGGATGAAAATAAATACACCCGTATCAAAGAAGGACTCCAAAAATTTGCTCTGGAAGGCTTGATCGTGAGTGGTGGAGATGACACAGGGAATGTTCTGATAGACCTGACCAAACAGGGGGTCCGATGTGTCCATGCCCCCAAGACCATGGATCTGGATCTGCAGACCTATTCGGTTGGTGCAGATTCTACTATCAATCGAATCGCCCAATTTGCCGAAGATATTAAAACAACCGGCAACTCCCATAATCGTATCATTGTGATGGAGGTCTTCGGACGGTATGCAGGACACACAGCATTCCGGGGAGGCGTTGCAGCCTCAGCGGATGCCATTCTGATTCCAGAGATTCCTGTGGATTTCGATATCCTTTATCAACACACGAAGAAAAAATTCTTCCAGAGACTCTCAGAGAGCGATGTCAAATCAGGAACCTACCTCATCATGGTAGCTGAGGGCCTCAAAGACGTATCGGGCAAGGAGATTGTGGATGAATTGACACCGACCGACGCCTTTGGCCACAAGCGCCTGGCGGGCGCAGGCAAGTATGTCTGCCAGGAATTAACCCGAAGATTTGAGAACGATCCCGAGATCCCGCAATTGATGAAAAGAGAAAAGATGTATGTCAAAGGGTTCTATGAAATTCCGGAAGTGCGTACCGCAAGCCCGGGGCATCTCGTCCGTTCCGGACAAACCTCCGCTTTTGATGTCAATTTTGGCAAGGAAGCCGGGGCCGCGGCTGTATTGCTTTTATTAAAAGGCATAACCGGAGTGACCGTTGTAAAAGTCACCGGTAATCAGATCCAATACATGCCTACCGAACACGCCATCAAACCGCGTTATGTGAGTCTTGATCAAGTGGCATTTCATGAAAACACGGGTGTTTGTTTTGGCCGAAAATCCGTTCCCTTGAAACTAGAATATCTGGAAGTCCCCGGTTCTTCGATCGAGCGGCATTTGTGAAACTTCACGACCGTTAGGTCGTGAAGTTTCACCCTGAGCCTTTAAAACCTCCACCCCACCCCTGCCTGAAAATTCCGCAGAAATTTGAAGCTTTCCCGAGTTTGTAGCAAAAAATTAACGTAACTTATTGAAAGCA
>CAZUJQ010000046.1:0-17891 GCA_964620805.1 uncultured Planctomycetales bacterium
CAATCAATTGTAAAATTTAAACTCGTACCGTGAAAATTTTGCCAAACTCAAGTTTGAAGGAAAAATGCGAGAAATGGTTTTGGTCTATGACAAGAAGAAGGATTTAGTGGAAATCATTACGGTCCATCCGATAAAATCATATCAAAAGTACAGTCGTGTCCAATCAGGGAGGTGGAAGCAACATGAGTCATAAACCATTAGTGAATTACGATTCGAAATCGGATACTCTTTATATTGTTGCCAGAAAGGGTAAGGAAGAAGAGTTTGTGGAAGTAGCCCCAGGCATTAATGTTGAGCTTGACGAAAAAGGTCAAGTTATTGGCATTGAAATTATTAATGCTTCTCAATTCTTTAGACCCATCGCCAAACCGTTGTATCAACACATGCAGACGACTTAAGACATAAAACATAACGTGCCAGTCACCTTTTGGGGGACAGCTACTGTAATTCGTAGACAATTCGGGAGACATGTATCTTTTGGGTCGCTTCCGCCCAAAATGGGCCTTGACAAGGCATTCCTTACTTATATACTCCTTAGTAAGGAGATGAAGCCATGACAACTATAAAAATGACCTCGAAACGGCAGGCCACTTTTCCAACAGAATTATGCGAAGATATGGGGGTTGGCCCGGGAGACGAGCTTGTTGTGGAACATAAGCTCCTGAAGGGTGAGCTTGTCTGGGTCCTCAAACCCCGAGGAAATAAATTGGAGTGGATGGGGGCCCTGAAAAAGTACGCTCGAAATAAATCCCATGAGATGGATGATATCCGCAAGAGCATAGCCGATGCCGGGAAAAAATAATATTGGCCTCGATACAACGGTAATTCTTCGGCTGCTTACCGGAGAGCCAGGAAAACAGTTCGAGAAAGCCAAAAAATTTATTGAAGAGCAGTTAGCGAATAATAAAAGGTTATTCGTATCAGATCTGGTCGTGGCCGAGGCCTATTTTGCCCTCCACTATCACTATAAAGTCCCCAAGCCCGAGGCCCTTCAGCAGTTGGACAGTCTTCTTTCCTCTGGCATGATCCATCCCGCTCCGGGCAACGTATGCCAACAGGTCCTTAAAGAAAGCATCAACCATAAGGCCGGCCTCGTTGACCAGATGATCCACGAACAGTATTGTTTATTCACAGAACAAGTTGCTTCGTTTGACAGATTGATGTGCAAACTGCCAAGGATTATTACCTTATGAAGATAGAAAAAAACGGCGGCAATAGGTGACAGTCACCTTTTGGGGGACAGTCACCACTTAAGGTGCGGGCCATCTCCATCAGCCCTTGCGCTGGTCCCGGACGTAAACGCTTTTCTCGATCGACTTGGCGTATTTTTTGAGTTCCGCGCCGATTTCACTGATCTGGGCCACGTGGGAGATTTTGGGAAAGGAACAGCTGACAATGCCAATGGAGATGGAAAGAAGCCCGATTCTGATCTCGTTTCCTTGGCGGTCCTTGCCGACGATGTAGCCTCTTTTACGATCTTCTTCATTGTAAAATTGCGGAGCAATTTTGTCGAACTCCTCAACGATGGATTGACAGACCCGGTCCATTAAAGGATCTTCCGTAATTAAAACAAAGTCATCGCCGCCGATGTGCCCTACAAAGGCGTTCGGACCGCCTTTGTGGCGGGTACAATCGATGAGGACCCGGGCCGTGGCCCGGATGATCTCGTCCCCTTTCTCAAAACCGTACTTATCATTATAAATTTTAAATTTGTCGAGATCCGCGTACCCAACGGCGAAGGCCTCTCTGGAATCAATCCGGCGCTGGAGTTCTTCGGTGATAGAGGTGTTGCCGGGAAGGTGGGTTAGGGGGTTGGCATCGAGGCTTCGGACGGTCCGTCTTAGGATCATGCGGATCCGGGCTATGAGCTCATCGGGCTCAAAAGGCTTAACTAAATAATCGTCCGCTCCCGCATCAATCCCACCGACCATATCCTTAAGCTCGCCTTTTCCCGTCAGCATGATGACCGGAATGTGCCTGAGCAAAATGTCTTTTTTGAGCATCTTGCAGAATTCCTGCCCGTTCATAACCGGCATCATATAATCACAGATCACCAGATCCGGATTTTTTTGCTGCGTCAAAGCCAATCCTTCTTTGCCGTTTGTGGCCTGAAAGACCTCGTAATGTTCCAAGAGGGTCAACTTTAGAACGTCCAAGATGTCGGGATCATCGTCGATGGTTAGGATCTTTTCTTTCCGCATGTTAAGGATATTTTCTTCAGGAATGACCAATCACCAAGAAACAATGACCAAACAAATCCCAATATACAATTTCTTAAAAAGCATTTTTGGTAATTGGAATTTGGATATTGGTGATTGTTTGGTATTTGTATCTTGGTTATTGGTCATTTCTTCCCAGGGGTTGGGTAAGGGGCAGAGTAAAGCTGAACGTCGTCCCTTCCTTGAGCTTGCTTGTCACCCCGATTTTCCCATGATGGGCCTCAATGATTTTTTTAGCCAAAACGAGTCCCAAACCGGTCCCTTTGACTTTTTGATTGATTTCATTTTCCACTCGATAAAACTCATTAAATAATTTTGGGATTTCGTCTTCCTTGATGCCGATTCCTGTATCCGTCACGGAAAATACAACCATCTCTTTGTCGCGCTGAGCGCGGAAGGTGATCGTGCCTTGAGGGGGCGTGAATTTGATGGCGTTACCCATGAGATTGATGAGGACGCGTTCAATCTGGCTTAAGTCCATCATGATCTCGGGCAGCCCCGCGGCGATTTCGGTTTTGAACTGGATCCCCTTTTCCCTCATCTGAGGAGCCAAGAGGTCCCGGACATTTTCCGCGATAGATCCGACATCATAGAGGATGAACTTCATCTCCGCCCTCCCGGATTCGATCCGGGAGATATCGAGAAGATCATTGATCAATTTAACGAGGTTATCAGAATGTTTGTTGATTTTCTCCAACCGTTCCCGGACCTCGGGTGGGATGTCCCCCACCTTCCCAGTGATTAAGATCGAGGCATATCCTTTAATGGAGGTCAAGGGTGTCCGCAGCTCATGAGAGACCGCCGAAACAAACTCCGATTTTAACTTGCTGATTTTCTTGAGCTCCTCTAGGGCCGCGGCCAGTTGTTTTGTCCTTTCCTGAATTTTGGATTCCAATTCCTGGCGGGAGCGGTAAACCTGCTCGAAGAGCTGGGCGTTTTCCAGGGACTGGCCGATCTGGTTTGCCAGAATCGAGAGGAGCTCTTCGTCTCCCTCTGTCATGCTGGATGCCCCGGAATGATTTCCCACGAAGACGACTCCGATCATGCCGGCCTGAGTCAGAATGGGGATCAGAATAAAATGCTCCACGTTGAAAAGTTCAATGATTTTTTCTTTTCTCTGCTTTGGGGAGCTTAGGGAAGAAAAGCTGTGGCCCTCTCTGAGGGCCAGCATCAGGCCGCTTTCTTTTTCCAGGTGGGAGAGGATATAAGCAATCTCTTCCTGGGAGAATCCTGAGCCAATACGGCATTTTAAGTTATTGCTTTTCTCCAACATGAGCACGAGATTTTTTTCAAAGCCCAATTCCGAGATCAGGGACTGATCCAATCGTCGGAAGATTTCATCTTGATCAAGGGTGGTAGAGATGAGCCGGGAGGCCTTCTGCAGGCTATTGAGGCCGTTTAGGCGCCGGTCGAGCTCTTCTTGGGCCTTGTTCAGCTCCAGATCGGTTTTAACGATCAGCTTGGCCTGTTCATCAAGCTCATCAAAGGAGCGAGCCATTTTTTGGAAGGCCCCTCTTAGATCTTTGACCTGATCGATCTTGACCAGAAGAAAAAAGATCAAAATGGCCACAACCGTAAAAAAGAGAATACCACCAATGCCAAGGATTGTAAGAACATCCGGATTTTTAAGGGTTGTGATGAGTTCTTCCATCTTATCCTAAGGCTATAATAACGATTGTCTCGTGCTGCACGTGAGTCTTCTTAAAAGGCTCCCGAGCATGAAACGGCGAAACCTCTCCAAAAGAGTGCATCCCCACGATCGGAGTATGCTCTCCTAAAATTTCTTTGATCATTTGGATTTCTTGATAAGCCCCTCGCCCCAACAATTTGTAGCGCAAAAGAGACTCAAAGATTATGACGAGTTTAGGTGGATTTCCTTTAAAAGAGGCTTGGATTTCTAAGGCGCAATCATGGGCAGCGGCCCTTAGGGAATCTTTGCTGCCAATCATAATGTGGATCTGTTTGCCCTCGGGTATCTCTCCCGGACACACGATACTCCCATCGCTTAAGATGTCAACAGCATTTCGCAGCAAATATTCTTTTTCCTCATCCAGAAAGATTCCTAAAGGGTATAGGGTGGCCATGGGGCTAAAAGTTTTAGACCGAAGGGCAGAGGCCTCCTCCCCTAAGAATTCTTCGTAAAGACTGTAGGCCTTTTTCCCATCGATGGTCTTGATAATATTCCCTTGCGAGCGGTCCACGATGCGAGGTCTTCCTAAGGGTCGAAAGCCGTGTCTGCTTGCGGCCACAAAATTTAAAGAGCCGCCGATTAAAAGGCCGCAGGCCCCGTTCGTCAGGAACATATCCTGACAGTATTGATAGGTTTTTTTAAAGTGAAAGTCATCGCAGCTTCCTGCCCCGGCCATGCAGAAAAGGGTCCCGAAGACTTCCTGGAGACCTTTGATGAGAGGATCGCTATTTTTGAGGAGGCCATCCATAAAAAATAAAAAGCCCTGCCGCGGAATCATCCCAAAATCGTTCATCGCCTTTCTGGCGAGGAGGTTTCCGGCCTGACGGAGATCCTGGGATAAAATCTCGGGAATATGGCTGATCCCAAAATGAAGCTCATCGGATTTGACGGCCACGACCGCCACGCCGCGCATTTCAATTGCCTCCGAGAGGATAATGCCGGCCGTCGTGCAGCCGATGATTTTGGCTTCCTCGAGAATCTCTTGCAAGGCCTCCAGGGTTTGAGAGGGATGATAGTGAATCGTATTCAAGATGATCGCAAGATCGATGGTAGGCTGTTGGGTCTGGATTTTGGCCCTGGTGGCGGCTTCTTGGGCGGCTACAGAGGGATTGGGGTTTTGGCTAAAACCGATGCCAACATGAGTGGACACGGATTCATTCTCCTTTTTTAAGAATGATTCTATGATACTTAGAGGAGATTTGCAATAATGAGTCCATAATTTTTATTGACCTCGAGGGGTGTTGTGATAATATGAAACCAAAATTTATACGCTTGCTTATGGTTAATAGCGTATGGCTTATGGCTGAGGGTAAATCGCAAGGCTTTTATTCGATACCATAACGCTATAAGCCATATGCCATACGCCAAGAGGCCCCATCGTCTAGCCTGGTTTAGGACAATTGGTTCTCAGCCAATAAACAGGGGTTCAAATCCCCTTGGGGCTACCAAATTACAACGGTTCTGCCGACGCTCGCTTTTCAGCTCGGTCGGCATCCCGACTTGCGCAAAGCGCAACGTCGGGAAATTCCGGCTGGGGTTAATTATTAACGCTTATGAAAAAAAACCAAGCGCTCCTTATTGTGGATGTCCAGAATGATTTTTGTCCCGGGGGGGCTTTGCCTGTGCCTGAAGGTGATGAGGTCGTCTTTGTCCTGAATCGCTACATTGAGAGCTTCGTTAGAGGAAAGCTGCCCATTCTGGCCTCCCGGGACTGGCATCCCCTAAAGACAAAACATTTCAAACCCTATGGGGGGCTGTGGCCGCCCCATTGTATTCAGAATACACCCGGCGCCGGGTTTCATCCGGATTTGAAATTGCCGCCGGAGGCAATCATTGTCTCCAAAGGCATGGATCCTGCCAGCGACGGCTATTCGGCGTTCGAGGCGACAGACGCCCCAGGGCGGCTGTTGGGTGATCTTTTGCATTCCTTGGGGATCCGCGATCTTTTTGTGGGAGGGCTGGCCACCGATTATTGCGTAAGGTCATCGGTCTTGGATGCCTTAAAGCATGGTCTTAACGTTTATGTCTTGACGGATGCCATCAAAGGGGTGGATGTCAATTCTGGAGACTCCCAAAGAGCTATTGACGAGATGTTAGCCTGCGGCGCTAAAAGAATCATATTCTCGAGGCTGCCATAATTACAAACTCCCTCAATATGAACAATTCAATAGATGGGTTGAAAACCGATCTCTATGAATTGACCATGGCGGCGGGATATTTTCAAAACGGCGTCAAGTTGCACGGTTGTTTTGAATTGTCCTGTTACAGCATGCCGAAAAATCGCTCCTACCTTGTGGCCTGCGGCCTGGAACAAATTGTGGATTATATCCTGAATCTAAGGTTCTCCGAAGACGATATACAATTCTTAAAGAGGCATCCCGTTTTCCAATCGGTCCGGCCCGATTTTTTTGATTATCTGAAACGCTTTCGATTTAGGGGAGATGTGTGGGCCATGCCCGAGGGAGAGATCTTTTTTGCCTCGGAGCCCCTGATCCAAGTTGATGCACCCATCGTGGAGGCCCAGATCCTAGAGACTTATCTTTTGTCCACGCTCAATATCGCGAGTCTGGTGGCCACCAAGGCCAGCCGGGTGGTTAAGGCCGCGACCTATGACGGAGTTAAAAGAGGCGTTGTCGACTTCGGCTCCCGCCGGGCGCACGGTTCCCACGCGGCCATCTTGGCGGCGAGGGCGGCGTATATCGGCGGGTGCCTGGGAACCTCCAACGTCTATGCGGGCAAGGCCTTTGGGATTCCTTTATACGGGACCATGGCGCATTCGTGGGTGGAGGCCTTTGATCAGGAAGAAGAATCTTTCCGGAAATATCACGCCGTTTTTCCGGCGTCCACGGTCTTGCTGATCGATACATATGATTCGTTGCAGGCGATCACAAAGATCATCCGATCGGATTTGGGCAGGACGATCAAAGGCGTGCGCTTAGACAGCGGCGATCTGGAAATTTTAAGCAAGAAGGTTAGAAAGATGCTGGATGAAGGGAATCTCCAGCATGTCAAAATCATCGCCAGCGGCAATCTCAATGAATATAAAATTCTTGATCTGGTGAAGCGAAAAGCGCCCATCGATACCTTTGGGGTGGGAACCGACATGGTGACCTCGCGGGATCTGCCGGCTTTAAATCTAACATATAAACTGGTTCAAATCCATCACCCAGAGCAGGGAATCAAATTCAAGGCCAAGCGCAGTGTCCGAAAAAGAACCATTCCCGGAAGAAAACAGGTCTTCCGGCACTATACCCGAAAGGGATTTTTTGCCAAGGACGTCCTCGGACTTTTTGGGGAACGCCCGGCGGAGCGTGCCGAGCCTTTATTAAAACCCGTCATTGAAAAAGGGAAATTGAAAAAGGCCCTTCCCTCGGTAGCCGAGATACGAGACTACACCCAGCTAAGACTCCTTCAGCTTCCGTCCTCTTTTTTAAATCCCGAAAGAAGATGTCCTTTCAAAACCCAGTTGAGCGAGGAAATCTCCAGAATAAAAATTTGTAACTACTCAGGTACCCATATCCATCGAGAACCAGATTGCAGGTGATCTTAATGGAAATTGACTCTCGACGAGAGCTTATTTGAGTAAATTTTAGGCTAAAATTTCTTATCGACGAGCCAAGGTACCTGAATAGTAACAAAAATTTAACAAATGAAAGTCTCGGACCTTATTGTCAAATGCCTGGAGAAAGAGGGTGTCCGCTACGTTTTTGGGCTGCCAGGAGAGGAAATCGAGGATCTTTTGTTCTCCTTAGAGCAATCTTCTATTCAGTTCATCCCGACCCGGCATGAACAAGGAGCGGCCTTTATGGCCGATGTCTGGGGCCGCTTGACCGGAAAGGCCGGGGTCTGTCTTTCGACGCTGGGTCCGGGGGCTACGAATCTGGTGACCGGGATTGCGGACGCCAATCTGGACAAAAGCCCGGTCGTGGCCATCACAGGGCAGGCCGGATTGGACCGCATCCATAAAGAAAGCCATCAGCATCTTGATATTGTCAACGTGTTTCGCCCCATCACAAAATGGAATACCACCATAACCAGTCCCGATGTGGTCTCCGAGGTCGTTCGCAAGGCCTTCAAGATCGCCGAAAGCGAAAAGCCCGGCGCCACCCACTTCGAACTTCCGGAAGATGTGGCCAAGATGGAATCGCATCGGCAGCCCATCGTTTCTCATTGGGTCCGTCGGCCGGATCCGGACCAGAGCGCTTTACAAGAAGCGATCTCTTTGCTTAAAGAGTCTTCAAAGCCCCTGATTTTGGCGGGCAATGGCGCGATCCGTAAGCTGGCCTTTGGGTATCTTCGAGAGTTCGTCAGCCGTTGGCATATCCCGATCGCCCACACCTTTATGGGGCAGGGGGCTGTCTCCGACGATAGCGCGGAGTCCTTGCATACCATTGGAATGGGTTTCCGCGATTACGTGATGGATGCGGTGGATCAGGCGGATGTCATTATAACCGTCGGCTATGATCTGGCGGAATACGAACCCGACGCCTGGAATCCCAAAATGGATAAAACCATCATTCACTTGGATTTCGCCCCGGCCGAGGTTTATACCCATTATCAGCTGGCGGTGGAGATTGTGGCTGACATCGGCGCCAGCTTACGCGAGCTCAATCAACAGCTGGCGCAAACACCGTGTTGTTTTGACCCATCCTGGTATCTGCCGATTCAGGATCGGATCCGCAAAGATATCCGAAGCTATGACTTGAAAGAAGGGAAGGGTTTTCATGTTCCCGGGGTTTTAAATATCCTTCGCTCGCTCATGGGCGATGAGAATCTTTTAATCAGCGACGTAGGGAGCCACAAGATCTGGATTGCCCGCAATTTCCCCGCGAGAACCCCCAATGGCTGTCTGATCTCCAATGGTCTGGCTAGCATGGGGTTTGCCTTGCCCGGCGCGATTGCGGCTGCTCTTCAGGATCCTAACCGCAGAATTGTGGCGGCCATGGGCGATGGCGGATTCCTCATGAATTCGCAGGAGCTGGAGACCGCTAAGCGATTAGGCGTGGTTTTTACTGTTCTCATCTTTAATGATAACGATTATGGGCTTATCAGCTGGAAACAAGAGATGTCGCGGGGCCGTTCCACTGGAACTCGTCTCACAAACCCCGACTTCAAGGCCTATGCCGAGAGTTTTGGAATCAAAGCGTACCAGCCTAAGACCCTGGCGGACATGAAGGAGGCCTTGAAACTGGCCTTGGCCTCTCCAGAGCTCTCGGTCGTGGAGGTCCCGATCAGCCCGGCGATCAACAAAGAGCTGATCCGCAGGCTCGAAAGGAGATAAGATTTATGAAAGTGGCGGTCTTCAGCACCAAGGGCTACGACCGGGAATTTTTGCAAAGAGCCAACCAACAATACCGGCACGAGCTTTTCTTTTTTGAGCCGCATTTGACTTTGGAGACCTGCTCGTTGGGTTTCGGCTTCCCTGCGGTGTGTGTCTTTGTCCACGATCAATTGAATGGAAAAGTCCTGCCGCTTCTCTTTGAGCATGGAACACGGTTGATCGCGTTAAGATGCGCGGGGTTCAATAATGTGGATCTCATCTCGACCCAAGAATTGGGGCTTAAAGTCGTCCGGGTCCCGGCTTATTCCCCGCAGGGTGTGGCCGAGCACACGCTGGCCTTGATTTTGGCGCTCAATCGAAAGATCCATCGCTCCTACACCCGCGTACGGGAGGGCAATTTCTCCCTGGAGGGACTTTTGGGTTTCGAACTCTATGGCCAGACCATGGGCATCATCGGCACCGGCAAGATTGGAACAACCCTCGCAAGGATTATGCAGGGATTCGGCGTGAGGCTTTTGGCCTACGATCCGGTGCCGAGCCCCGAATGCCAAGCGCTCGGTGTCCAGTATGTTGCGTTGGAAGAATTATTCCGGCAAAGCGACATCTTAAGCCTTCATCTTCCCCTGATGCCTGAGACCTACCACATGATCGACCGCCGGGTCCTCGGGCAGATGAAGCCGGGCGTTATGATCATCAACACCAGCCGCGGCGGCCTCGTTGACACTCAGGCGCTGGTCGATGGTTTGAAATCCGGGAAGATCGGGTATCTGGGGCTGGATGTTTATGAAGAGGAAGAGGATTTATTCTTTGAGGATCTTTCCGGGCATGTCATTCAGGACGATGTCTTCACCCGTCTTTTGACCTTTCCCAACGTGATCATCACCGGCCATCAAGCCTTTTTTACCCGCAATGCCCTGGAGAATATTGCCCAGGTGACCTTGAAGAATATCGCGGACTTCGAGCAGGGGGCGGTCTCTGCCGAGAACGAAGTCACCGTGTCTCATCTGAAGACCAAATGACCCATTTGGAATCCTATAGCAAAATAAATAAAATTTTTAAAGGAGGAGGAAACTCCATGTAATAGAATATGGACAACTGTTGGACCCAAGGACCAAAGCCTGATGAAACAAACTTTGTTGGCCGTTTTGCCTCTTGCCATTTCTCTTTTATGTTTCGGGGAGATTTCTTTTGCGGACAATCCCGCAGAGTCTCGCTATCTCAATGAGCTTCTGCGCCTGGCCCGGCGAAACAAAGCCATAGACCAAGAATTGGCCCGGTTAGAGAAAGTCGATTCTTTCCAAAATCTAAATAAGACTCAGAAGATCCCCTACAGCCAACACCCTAAGACAAGAGCCCAGGTTATTGATATGGCACTGGACACTTTGGAAAATAAAAACCAGTCTGCAAATTCCGCTAACGAACAGACGGCAGAAACCGTTCCTTCTGCCAAAAGGGTTTTTAATGCTAAGGAAGGCTGGGACCTCACCCATCAAATTCCAGACCAAGACGACAATGAGAAATCCGGTTTTTTACTTGAATCGGTTTTGCCAGAGGAATCCCTCAAAAAAGAAGTCCACAAGAAGGGGCCTGTTCCCTCGCTTGTGGATTGGCCCGGCCGCTGGAAAAGTGACTGGGGCCTTAAAACCGGCTATCGCCAAGATTATCTTCGCTGGAATATCGCCGGTGACATCCACGGTCATGACCCCAATATCTTATCGGAATTGACCTGGGATGATCTGCACATCCTGCAGTTGCAGGCCGACGGCGAGGTTGTCGGGAACGATTTCTGGCGCTTGGAAGGCGTGGTTGGTTTTGGCGAAATTCTGTCAGGCAAAAATCAAGATTCGGACTATTTGGCAAATAACCGCAGTCAGGAATCTTCCCGCTCCAATAATGACACCAATGATGATGATGTGCTGGATCTTTCGCTGGGTGGCGGGATTCAGTTTTATTTAAAAAGCTCAAAAGATATGGAAGAGCTTTTGGAAACAGACCGATTGGGGGTCGGCCTCTTGGGAGGCTATTCTTATCATCAACAAAATTTGCGGATCACCGACGGATTTCAGACTATTCCAGCGACCGGGCCTTTCGGGGGATTAAACTCAACGTATCAGGCTGAATGGGACGGCCCTTGGCTGGGGGTGGAGCTCTTCGGAAAGCGGGATCGATTTACGGGCCGCGCTCGTTTTCAATACCACTGGGTGGATTATTACGCCGAGGCCGATTGGAATCTGCGGACCGATTTTCAGCATCCCAAAAGCTTCGAGCACGAAGCCGAAGATGGCAAAGGCCGCACATTCATTTTAGATGCGGGGTATGTTCTCAACGATCAGTGGAGTCTGCACTTGGAAGGGGATTTGAGATTTTTTTCCATGGGGACGGGATTCGATCGTACATTTTTTTCTAGTGGGACTGTGTCGACAACGCGGCTTAATGAAGTCAAATGGATTTCCTACGCCTTTCTTTTCAGCGCCACCTATCAATTTCCCAAATAAAAAAACCAAGCCATAGAGAATTTTTTTAAAGAGATCTCATGAGAAAGACAGGTTTTCTTTTATCGATTTTATTTTTGTCCGGATGTGCTTTAAGGGCCCCTATCCTTAAGGAAGAGACCCGGAAAGCCAGGCAAATCCCGTTGGGGACCTTGCGGACCGAGGTCAAGAGAATCATGGGAGATGCGACCGTGATAGGCTATCAGAAAGGCGGCCAAGATACCAAAGAGTTTATCCCCATCTCCTTGAAGAACCCCTGCCGTATCGATAGCATAACAGCTCCGGATCAGAACAAATATGAGGTGATTTATTATTTTGTCCGGATAAAATATCAGGATGGTGCGATCACGGATGATGAGCTTATGCCTTTTGTTTTTAAAGACGACCGCTTGATTGGCAAGGGTTGGGGTTTTTTAAATCATCTTAAAGGCCAGCCCACCATAAAGTCCCCAGCTTCATAACGAGATAAAAGAGAGGCGAGATGAAGCCCCCGGCTTTCCCCTTGGTTGATTTTTATCGCAGAAGGCGCCCGATCTCCTGGGAAGAAGAGTTTGGCCGACGAGCGCCGATAGAGGTAGAGATCGGCTCTGGGTTAGGCGAGTTCCTTACGGATGTGGCCAGGGTGTCTGCGGACAGGAATTTTCTGGGAATCGAGCCGGATAAAAACAGAATGTCGAAAATCCTCAAAAAGTGGGAATCGTTTCATTTTAAGAATATCCGTCTTTTGCAAACCGATGCCCGGCTGGTTTTCGAGCGGTTGCTGGCTCCTTTAACAGTCGAGAGGGTGCATTGCCTTTTCCCTTGTCCTTGGCCTAAACGAAGGCACGCCAAACACCGTCTGCTGACAAAAGAGTTCTTGCAGCTTGTCAATAGCCGTCTCGTGGCCGAAGGAACCATGAGGATTGTGACGGATTTTCCTGCTTTTGCCGGATGGCTTCAGGATCAAATCCTCCAAACAGGATTTCTTCTCAAAGAGAGGCTGATTGGGCCTCAGTTTAACACCAAATTTGAGCATAAATGGCGGCAGGCCGGCGTGAAAGAATTTTTTGAGCTGGAACTGTTTAAAAAAGAACACCTCGAAGTCCCTGTGAAGGAGGATACTGTCTTGAAGGAATTTGTTCTCAAAGATCTCGATTGCCGTCGTTGTCGATTAACCAACCAGAAGGGAGAAACCTCAGTCGTCTTTAAAGATTATTTATACGATCCTCAAAGATGTAAAGGAATGATTTATGCAATCGTGGTCGAAAAGAATTTGACCCAACATCTTTGGATCACCCTTGTCAAAAACAAACGAGGCTGGCGGATCGCTCCCTCGGCAGGCTGCTCGTTTCTTCCCACAGCCGGGATCCAAAGGGCTTTGGAGTTGGTGTATGAACTCAATCACACCCATGAGCGCTAAAGGATATTTTAAAATTCTGGCGTTTTTATCGGGGCTGGCCGTTTTTTCTTTGGCAACGGATGTGTGTCTGGCCAAGTCCTCTTCCAAGCGGAACAAGCCCCAACGAGCCGCCAAGAAGACCTACCATGTCTCAGCCCAATCAGCGATTTTTTCGGACGCCGTCCACCAAAGGCGATTGTATGCCAAGAAGATTCACAAAAAAGTTCAGCCTGCGAGCACAACCAAGGTGATGACGGCCTTATTGGTCATGGAACGGTTACCGCTGAATAAAGTGGTGACGGTGTCTCCCTCTGTAAAAGATGCCCAGCCCAGCAGACTCCATCTTAAGCCCGGAGAGCAATACAAGGTCTCGGATCTCTTGTATGCGATTCTGTTGAACTCGGCCAACGATGCAGCAATTGTTCTCGCCGAATCCGTGGCAGGCTCCGAGGAGAAATTTGTTCAACTCATGAATGCCCGCGCCCGCCAATTGGGCGCCTCTCACACGAGATTTGCCAATTCGACCGGTCTTCCCAACAAAGGAGTTCCCCAATATACCACCGCCTATGACATGTCGCTTATTTTCCGGCAGGCCCTTCTGCATCCTTTTTTTAAAGAGGCCGTGGGCCGCAAGCATAAAACGATTTACTCTCGGGCGGGCCGGAAGATCACCTTAAAGAGCCATAACAAGATGCTTTTTACCCAATGGGGAAAAAACGTCCATGGGAAGACCGGCTATACCCGGGCGGCCCAGGCGTGCTTTGTCGGGTATACCACCCAAGGCGGCCGGACTTTTATTTTGGCTGTTTTTGGCTGCAGCCGACGGTGGGATGACATAAAACATCTTGTGAAAAAATATTCTTTTCATTGAAAATTTAAGGCTTTTAAGATAAACTTGTACTGCTTTCCATTCCTACGAAGCCCCCCCCACTGCTTCGTCCGCCAAAATGTGTGGCGGACGGTGGAGGCGAGGTAGAACGGAGGCTATGGAAAATTTTAAAAAGGCCTTATCCCTTCTGGGCTTATCTCTCGGGATGCTTATTTTTGCCAGTGTGATCTTAATCAAAGTGGAGGTAACAGCCAGTAAAATCAAGGCCGAGACCAAGGCGCTGTCCGCGGAATTGGATTGGGAAGGATATTTATATCATCAGGCCGTCCTCGATGTGATGAGGGATCGTTCCAGGCAGTGAGCCTATTCTCCTACGCTTATGCGAAGTAGAATAAAAAAGAAAGGACACACGTATGGAAAAAAAAGTTTTGACATTGATGATCGTTGTGATTTGCGGGATTATTGTGGGGGTGGCGATCGCTGTCCAACGCACGACTAAACCCATGGTTGTCCTTCAGCTCAATGAGATCATCCGCTCCCTCAACAGTATGGAAAAAGGTCTATCGAATATGGATAAACGTTTAGCGGCCCTGGATGCTCGATCTCAGGAGATGGCCAATACCTTTAAGAATTTTCAGGCCCCAACCCCGAGAATAGCCCAGCAGCCGCCGGCTCCTCCCACCGAGGATTTCAACAAAGTTTATACGATTGACGTCGATCACTCTCCGGTACGGGGAAACCCCAAGGCGCCCGTGACCATTGTGGAGTTTGCTGATTTTCAGTGCCCGTTTTGTCAGAAGTTTCATCCTCCTGTTCAAGAGGTCCTGAAAGCCTACCCCAAAGACGTCAGTTATATTTTAAAAAATTTTCCTCTGCCATTCCACCCTCAAGCCCGTCCCGCGGCCAAAGCGGCTTTCGCGGCCGGGGAACAGGGGAAATACTGGGAGATGGTCGATCTCTTGCTTCAGAGCGGGAGCAATCTGAGCGAAGAAAAGTTCCAAGAGCTGGCCAAAGAGCTCAAACTCAACGTTAATAAATTTATGAAGGACTATAAAGAGAAAGACGCCCAGTGGGAAGAGCTGATCAACAAGGACATGGGTCTGGCCGGGCAGGTGGATGTCCGCGGAACCCCGACGTTTTATATTAACGGCCGGAAGACCGTGGCGCGGGATTTGAATGCGTTTAAGACGGAGATTGAGAAGATTCTGAATGAAGAGAAGAAGTGATGCGAGAATGACCAAACACCAAGATACAATAACCCCCGGCCCGCCAATTGTTCCAAAAAGCCGGAGCGGGCAAATAATGACCAATGTTCAAATTCCAATCATCAAACGTTTGGTAAAATGAATATTGGAATTTGGGTTTTATTTGGTCATTGTATCTTGATTATTGGTCATTCATTAATAGGCGGAACTGAGGAGAACATTATGGCCAGAAGAGGCGGAATCACAGGAAGATTTTATCGAGAGACTCACGGTCTTAAGGTCAGCGGCGGACAGCGCGTCAAATCCGGCACCGTCTTAACCCGCGAAGGAGACCGTTGGAAACCCGGTCTGAACGTGATCGGCCGCACCCTTCTAACGGCGGCGTGCGATGGCGAGGTGTATTTCGTAAAAAGAAGAGGATCCTACAAAAAGGCGGTTACGATTGTGAATGTCCGGCCGGTTGTTATTGCAGAGACAAAATAGCAAATTAGGGACAGCGCCTACTTTTCATAAAAAAATGCATTGTCAGGGAAAGTAGGCGCTGTCCCTAATTTAAGAAATGACAAATCATGTGCGGCATCATCGGTTATGTTGGCCAGAAAGAAGCTGTCCCGATTCTTCTGGAAGGCCTTAAAAAATTAGAATATCGCGGCTACGACTCGAGCGGCATAGGGGTTGTCGCCTCCCAGAACGGCCGCATTTCCACCTCCAAAAGCGAAGGGAAAATCCAGAATCTTATAAGGCTTCTTAAAAGCCGGCCTTTAGCTTCCGGCACAACCGGCATCGCCCACACCCGCTGGGCCACCCACGGCGCGCCCAACCGCGTCAACGCCCATCCCCATTTCGATTGCTCGAAGAGAATCCTGGTTGTCCATAACGGCATTATCGAAAATTATCAGGCATTAAAAACCTTTCTTAAAAAGAAGGGGCACCGGTTTGTTTCCGAAACCGATACGGAAGTGGTCGCGCACCTTCTGGAGCACCATAATCACAAGGGAGACATCTTAGGGGCGGTTCAGAAAACCATTGGGCAATTGAAAGGGGCCTTTGCCTTGGGGCTCATCACGACGGATCAGCCGGACACGCTCCTGGCCGTTCGCTCAGGTTCTCCTTTGATCATTGGCGTGGGCGACAACGAATATTTTATAGCCTCCGATGTACCGGCGATTCTAGAGTGCACCCGGAAGGTGATCTATCTTCAAAACGAGCAGTTTGCCGTGATCAGGAAGGAAGGATTGAATCTTTTCAATTTTAACGGCAGCCGGATCTCTCCGAAAATCGATACGATCTCTTTTAGCATCGGTTCGGCCCGGAAGGAGGGATTCCCCCATTTCATGCTCAAAGAAATCCATGAGCAGCCCAAAGTGATTGAACATATGCTTTCCTCCCGGCTTAAAGGGGCTCGCGTTGTTTTGGAGGGAATCCAGCTCACAGATGATGAGCTCAAGAGATTTCAAAAGATTGGAATCGTGGCCTGCGGAACGGCTTACCATGCCGGCATGGTCGGCAAGTACGTCCTTGAGCATTGGGCCGGCGTTCCCGTTTCGGTGGATGTCTCCAGCGAATTTCGGTACTGCTCTTTGATCATGGACGAAAAGACTTTGGTCGTGGCGATCAGCCAGTCGGGGGAGACCGCCGACACCCTGGCGGCCGTAAGGGAGGCCAAAAGAAAAGGGGCCAAGGTAATTTCGGTCTGCAACGTCGTGGGGTCTTCTCTGGCCCGGGAATCCGACGGGGTCTTATACACCCATGCCGGCCCGGAGATGGGGGTGGCCTCGACCAAGGCCTATACCGGCCAGCTTTGTATGCTTTATCTTTTGGCGCTGAAGCTAGGGACCCTGCGCAAGAGCCTGAGTGCCCCCCTCCGCCACAGCCTGGCTCAAGATCTCCAAAAGGTCCCTGGCCTTTATAAAGAGATCCTGAAGACGAAATTGACGATCGCGAAGGTCGCCCGCGCCAATTCCCATTTTGGCTGTTTTCTTTTTTTGGGACGGAATGTCAATTTCCCCTCGGCCCTGGAAGGCGCTTTGAAGCTGAAAGAAATCTCCTATATCCCGGCCGAAGGTTACGCCGCCGGCGAAATGAAGCACGGCCCCATCGCCTTGATCGACGAATACCGGGCCGTTGTCTGCATTGCGCCGCACTCCGAGGTCTATGAGAAAATGATCTCAAATATGCAGGAGATCCGGGCCCGGAAAGGCAAGATCATTGCCATCGCCACCCGCGGTGATGCCACGATCAAACAGCACACTCCCCACGTCATTTCTATTCCGAAGATCAATCCCTTGTTAAGTCCGCTTTTGGCCGCTTTGCCTTTGCAGCTTTTGGCTTATTATATTGCCGTAAAAAGAGGCTGCGATGTGGATCAGCCGCGCAATCTGGCGAAGTCGGTGACGGTGGAATAACAGTAAAGACCAAGGAAAGCCAAATTACAAATTCCAATACACAAACCATCCCTCAGATCCCGAGGATTCCCTCGATGAATCTTCGGGATCCGCGGGACAAACAAATCACAAATTCAAATAAACAAAATTTCTATACTTTAAACTTGAGTTTGGCAAATTTTCGAATTTGTCGTCGGAAAAGTCTCTCGGATCGCAAAAACAGGTTTTCGATACCACAAAATTGCTTTCTCGACGAGAACTACCTGAAAATACGGCCCAAAAGCCCGAAAAAGTGCCAAACTCAAGCTTTAAAAAGAGAAATTAAGCATTTTGGTCATTTGGATTTTGGTATTGGAAAATTGTTTGTAATTTGGTGCTTGGGATTGCGTGCCTCGCAGCTGAGCAGGATAGCG
>CAZUJQ010000047.1:0-15959 GCA_964620805.1 uncultured Planctomycetales bacterium
TTGAGAGGTATAAGCGGCATCGTCACCTTTGCTCAGAACACCCTGGATCAGATCAAAGACCTCGATGCTTCAGTCGAAGTTAAGATTGCCGGCGCCCCTGAAGGCGCCACATTACCTCTAAGGGTTGCTGCCGGTGAACCTCAGCAGAGCCTGGCTGACAAGGCCGCGCATCTGCAGCTCATCGCCGCTGATCTGAATATCCAAATTAAGCTTCAGCATCCGGACCTCACGGCAGAACAAAGAGAGGTTCTCAAGCTGGAACGTCAGCTCCTTTTTGTGCGTCATGAAATGGCGATGCTGGAGAGAGAAGGAAAGGATTTAAGAAAGGCCGATCAGGGATCATCGATGAAGGAAAATCTTCAATCTGCATTGAATAAACAGCCGACCACTTCCAGCGAGCCGGATACAGCCAAGAGAAAAGAAAGAGACGAGACCGCTATCCGCGAATGGAAGAAACTCGAATTGGATATCATGATCGCCTATGAAGAAGCCAAGCAGACAGCCACGCGTGCCAAAATCGAAGCCATGAAAAATAAAGGCGTGCCCGCCGACATCGCGGAGGCGATCGCCAAGGGGGGAGAAAAGACCAAACCGGATCAGCCGGATTTATTGAGCATATTCCAAGGGGCTCAGGAAGCAAATTTGATTGACGTTGCGGGGGCGGTCAAAAATAGAGAGGCCGTGGAAAAACAATATGGAACAATGCGTCATATGGCTGCACAGAAAGCCTCCCTGGAAGAATCACAGGCCGGCCTTGAGGCCCAACAGGACGGAATCAAAGAGGCCCAGCGCCGGGCCAAGACCTTGGGCAGACTCAGTCTGCTTTTGGATCCGGAACCAGTCCTTCAGCTTCACAGGCCGACAAGCGAGGGAGACAAAGAGCGTCTGGAGGTGCTGTCCAGGCAATTGGGTGTTCCGCGGGCTCTCCTAGAGGAACATATGAACGCGCAGCCAAGAACGCTTGGCAAAGACCATATCCTTTCTGTGGCTAATCTTCTGCCAGAGACCATTGAGATGATTAAAGACCTGTTTAAGCGACTTGAAGATTATCTTACAACCGGCGACTTCAAGCCGATCGAACAAGCCGCCCTGAAGTTGGAAGAAATCGTCCTTAAGGATCAGCAGCACAAGGCCAAGCAGGAAAAGGAAAAGGCCGAACAGGAGCAGGCCAAACTGGCTGAACCGACACCGGCCGCCCAGACCTGGCCCGAATATATTAGCGATACGTTAGGAAAGATCTTTAAGTTAAGCGTCCTGGAGGCCGGTGAAGCCGAGCAAAAAGAACTCGACAAAAAGATCGCTCGTCTGAAAGCAGAGCTCAAGAGAATCGAACAGGAATTAGAGGCAATCCGTCTGGCTAAGCAACCGGCAGAAAAGCCAGTCACAGAGCCAGCGCAAGAGAAAGTCGATCCTGCCCTGCCGCGCGGCAAATGGAACAGCCCTGAAGAACTGCAGGCAAAACTCAAAGCAGTTGAAGAAGAAGTGGCTCAATTATTCACCCAATTTATAGGTGATTGGTCAAAGTCTGTTAGGTTAGTTAATAATTCCAAGATTCAGGCCATACTGGAAAGCATTAAATCTCTCTACCGGTCGGGCGGTGAAAATGAGCAGGTCAAATTCCTGGAAGATCTTATCGCCGATGATCGTCTTCGAATCGTTATCAAGCCCGGCGTCAAATTCTATGGTGCCAATAACCGCAGCCTGCTGCAAAAGACAGAAAGACATATCGATCCCGAGAAGGTCATTATTTTGATATCTCTGGAGAATAATCCGGACGTCTTCGGGACAATCGTCCACGAACTCAACGGCGGTCCATCGGGCGGCACCTTCGACGAGAACCAAAAGGCCGCCAGAGAGTTTATGGAGAAGATGGAATCTTCTAAAGGACGATCTACTCCAAGCGAATCTGCCGTTCCCCGACTCGAAACCAAACAGCCGGCCCCAACCGAGGTTCCCACTTCCCGCGGAGAACAGGCCCCCAGCGAGCTAAGAATGATCTTCAGACAAGCCCTCGATCTCGCAGAACAGGATAAGTTGCCTACAGCCCTTACAATGTACCGAAGTCTTGTCAACAGTTATTTAGCGTTAGAAAAAGAAGGAAAGCTCGATCCTCAGGACAAAGATATGCTGGCCAAGGCTTATAACAACATGGCAGATATCTATGAACGTATGCAACGCTATAACGAGGCCCTTCGTTTCTACGATATGACGCTGCAAGAGTGGAAGAATAAAGGATTAGCTCGTGAAGCCGCCTTCTTCGCCTATCTCGGCAAGGCAGAGACCTATGTCAAACAATGGCAGGCAGGAAAGTCTGACGCACTTAGGCTGGCCCAAGAAGCCTATGAACAGGCCGATCACTATGCCTCGCCGGAACAAAAAGATAAAGAAGGTACGCACATTTTGAAGCAGTGGCCAACGATCAAGTATATCTACGATATCCTATGGGAAGCGGAATACAAGATTTCTCAAAAGGTGCAGCAAAAGGATTCCTTGGCATTAGAGATAGCCGAGTTCATTATGATTCCGGCTTTTCGCGTAGGCAATCGGTTAAGTATTGAAACGAAATCAGAAAAGAACGAAACAATCTTTTCTTTTGGAGGATATTCTTCTAGAGAACGATATGAGAATGTTAAGCTTAATCCTCAATGGCTCGAGTTGACCCAGCAAAACACCGTCCTTCTCAAAACACCCAAAGCGATCTACGAGATCACTAAGGAAGGACAGATCACGAAACGATCGGGTATCATCAAAAAGACAGAAGTTCCTGCAGAAGCTCCGCAGCCTACGGCTCCCGCTTCCAGTAAGGTCAGCGAGCTGGCCAAAGCGCCCAGCGTTTTGCCGGTCCCAGCCACACCTCAACCAGCGGCCGCTCAGCCTGAGCCGGCCAAGAAAGCGACGGCAGAAGACGGATCTCAAGAGGCCAGGATTGCGGAGCTGGAAGAACAACGCCAAGCGCTGCTAAACGAAATTGAGGCCTTGGAAAAACAAAGGAGAGATCCCAAAAACACTCTCACGCCGGAAGCCAAAAAAGAAGCCGAAACCAGAGAGGCGGTCCAGGCGCAGTTGCTGGAATTGAAGATTGAATTGAACGCCGTTCAACAGCGACTCCTGGCCGGCCGCACGGATGAACTCGAGGCGCAGGAAAAGAGCCTCAGCGGCCAGATTAAAGCCAAAGAACTTGAGTTGAGACGATTAAGGGCCCAGGCCGCCAAGGCCTCCCAGGCCGCGGTGCAGAAGGCCGCGGCGGGCGATCCCAAGGCCTTCAAGGATCATCAATTCGGAGAGTTGAAGAACAAATACCAAGCCCAAAAAGACGATCTGCCCGAGCAGGAGAAAGCGCTCCTTCTTCAGTATCTCAAGGAAAGCACCGCCAAGGCCTTGGAGGATTTGCAGGCGGAGGAAGCAGGAGATAGAAATTCCCTGCGTGCCAAAATAAGGGCGCGTCTGCGGGAGATCCTCTTGAAGGCCATGGACAGTGTGGATATTGATGTGCTCTTAGGCGTGGAGGGACTTTTGACTTACCACGAGCTGGTCGAACACCTCACGGCCAAAGGCAGTCTCAAAGACGGCCGGGCCCGGCATCTGCTTGGTCAGCTTAGCCAGCTTTCTCAAAGGGAGAAAGTGCTGGAAGCATACGATCAGATCTTAAAAGAGGCGGCCCCGGAAGCGGAGATCTCACTGGAGACAGGGGCAGCGCCGCGGTTATTGATCCTTCCCGTTCATGGCCGCCGGACTTCCGCATTTGGCCACCGGGAACATCCGATCCATGGCGGATACAGGCACCATGCCGGTATCGACATTGCGGCGGCCGAAGGCACTTCGATTAAAGCCGCCGCCGCAGGAACGGTTGTCCTGACCGGCTGGATAAACGGATACGGCCAGACCGTTGTGATGGAGCATGAATTTTACGGGCAGCGTTTCTTAACCCTCTATGCCCACGCATCCCGCATCCTGGCCACAAGAGGCTCGTCCATTACGCAAGGCCAGCCGATTGCCTTGGTCGGTCAGACTGGCGATGCGACCGGCCCGCATCTGCATTTTGAAATCCGGGAACTCAACAAACCATTCCAGCCGGACAGCTTCCTGGCCGATACCCGGCCGGTTAACCCGGATCGTTATTTCAACCAGGTGAATTATGCCCGGGCCGATCTCTTTGGGCCGGTGGAGCAGGCCTTTAACTTCGCCGCAGCCGATTTCAGGGCCGTCTTTGGAGATAATATAGAGCACTTTAAGCTCTTCATCTCGGCGATGATCGGCCGCGAAAGCAATGGGGATGAGGAGGCCGTCAGTCCCAAGAACGCCCACGGCATTATGCAGGTCATTCCGGCTACTTGGAATCGCATGGTTCGGAGGCTGATTGAGCTCGGCAGGATTTCCTCAGAAGAAGGAGAAAAAGATTGGTTGATTAATGAAAAACAGCCTTTATCGGCCAGGAATCAAACCATTATGTTCAATCCCCGCAAGAACATTGCGGTCGGTCTTGCTTATTTAGAATATCTTCATGAATATTTTGCCGGGCGTATTGAAGATAGAAGATTTAAAGGGCTGTCCGGCTATGCCGCTAAATTACCGGCCGAGAAGATGCAGCTCCTTTTGGCCGGTTACAATGCGGGAGAAGGGGCGGTTGCCTCTCATGGGGGCATTCCTTATTTTCCGGAGACACAAAAATATGTTCCGTGGATCATGGGCCGTTATGAACGAGCTGTCCAGGAGAATGGCCTGACAGAGGCGGCTGTTCTGGGAGACATGAATGCCCGGGCCTCTGCCGAGGCCATGAAGCAGAAGGTGCTGGCTATGTATAACGCCCGCCTGAAGCTCTTTGATTATATCCGGGATCATCGCCATGAATCGGAAGACTATCCCTTTGAGCCGGGATCTACTGGGGCCAGGGATGAACAAGACATCCGCCTGGCCTTGGACCATAACACCCAGGGATTTTTAATAAACCGCATCTGGAGTCTGGAAAAAGAAGCCGGTTTGATCACGGCCAAGGCCTACCTGACCGCCGATCCGAGATTAAGATCTCTCTACGGCGAGTATGCCGATCAATTGCAGCGGCTGGCCGGTATTAACCGCAGAGAATTGGAACTCCGCCATCAAAACGGCGGACAGCCTCTCACGATCAAGGTGGGAGCCGAGCCTAGAGATCTTTCTTTAGAGGCCTCTGCAGAAGAGAAAGAATGGCTCAGCCTCGGCCAGGATAAACTGGCACTCGATCAGGACATGGAGCGTCTGCGCCACTTGCGCGAACCGCTCGAAGAGATAGCCGGCCTGCAGAAGGCCAAGAGGGCCTTGTCGGGCGGCCGTTGGCATACAACAAACGGAGCCCGGCCGGATATTGTCGAGCAGTTGAAAATCATCGATCTGGACATTCAATTTTATGAAAGTCTTTATGCCGTGCGCCTGAAGGCCGCAGCCGTCGTGCCCCAAGATGACAAGATGGCCGAGGTCTTCGCTCTCCTCACCAGCAGGAAAGACGTAAGGTTGACCGCGGCCCAGATGGACCACATTTTGGATATTTTAAGGACCTATCTTCCCGCAGAGGCCGAGACCCTGCGGGAGATCTATCTCCTCTATTGGGAGATGAAAGAATTGGACGAAGCCCGCCACAGCGCGGGGAGTGATCCGGATATGCTGAAGATTGAGCAAAAACCGCAAAAGAAAAAGCCGGCCGCTGCCGCGCATCCGGACATTCAACGCCTCGCCAGAAATCTGGTGGAAAAGGTCCTGGCCAATCAAGGTATTGCCGAGCCGCCGGAGCCCGCCGAACGCAATGTCTACAGCGACGCGGTGACATTAAAGCAGTGGCTGAAAAAGGATGTCTTTGTCATGGACCGTCATAAGAGCGAATTGTACCGGGTGCTGAGCCTGATGCTGGATCATCTCTACAGCCTGTCGGATTCATTTAACGAGGAGCTGGGCTTCGAGCCGGCGAAAATGGCGAACAGCCTGCCCGGGCTGAAGGTCACGGTTCCGGTGCTGTCGGCCGAGGCGCTGGATTCGGTTGAGAGCGAGAATATGAGCGAATTGATCATTAATGTGACCGGCAACAAAGAGGCCTTCCGTCTGGGGATTAATATCAGCGGATTCTTCCAGGATCTTTTGAAGGTGTTTGATCAAAGCCGATCCGGCAAAGAGGTCACCGCCGCCCAGATTGAGCAGCTGGTCAACCGCATCCGTATCGAGATCACCAAGGCGGTCGCGCCCCAGCAATACGCCCGGATTTATGCCCTGATGGCCATCCGCCGGCTGCATGAGGCCAGGGCGCAGCGCTTCGCTCAACCGACCGTATACGCCGAGGCCGTGCGCGAATATCAGGCGGCCCAGGGATTGTTATTGCAAAGGGCCGGCTACTATTTGAATCCCCGGCTTGTCATGAGCGATCGGGATATTATGCGGGAGGTGATAAATGATTACAACGACCTGATCGAGCGGGTGATTGAAAAGGTGGTGGAGAAGCTGGTGGATTCCAGGCCATATCAATTCCTGACCAGGAAAAGCGTGCGCGGTTTTCTGCGGCCGTTTGTTTCCGCGGGGGTCAATTTCGGCACCGAGGGCTGGAATTTTGGCCTGACCGCAGGCATCATGATCGACGGCAAAGAACCCCTAAAGAACGCCCAGAAGACGGTGGCCAGAGAGATGCGTCCCGCCGCGGCCATGCGCACATATCAGGCCAGGCTGATCGAAAACATCCAGGGGGCCGCCCAACTCATGAAGGATCCGTCTTTGGATTTAAGCAGACGTGCCGATGTATTTTTATGGCGGACCTTAAACGGCGTTCAGCTTATTAATCTCCGGAATTCTGATCCGCAGGAATTTGTGGGGCTGTTGAATCGTTTGTCTGCTGGAGGCAATCCGCATCCTCAGAACAATGGGCAGATCACCGGCCAAGAGAAGGAAGCAGACACCGAAGAAGATGAATCCAATAGGCCGGCGGATCTTAAACCGGCCCGGGTGACTCTGGATGATTTGAAAGATATCATTGGCCGTTTTGCTCAAGAAGTCCGTCAGGGCTTCAGCAGTCAAGAACCGGCCTACACCGGAATTAAGGTCACTCCGGAGATGTCTTTATCTACGACGATCGAGAAAGCCGAACAGAACATCCTATATCAGGCCAGGGGCGTGATTGCGCCGCTTTATCTGAACGAATTTATTCATCTGCAGTTGAAAACCGCGGTCTTCGAGAATCAGAACGCTCATATTTCCGAAGCCGATCTGGAAAAAGCGGCCCGCTTCCTGGCCAAACAGACCGATATTGCCTTATCTGAAATCATAGTCTGGCTGAAGATCAAGTTTGCCGCCATGCCGGAAAAACTCAAGACCTTAGAGGAGGCCCTGCCCGAATTAAGGCTGACGTATTTCAAGAATGCGTTATCCAGGCTCTTGGGTGAAGAAGAATCCCTCAAGCAGGCCTTGCAGCAGAAAGACACTCATCCTTTGGCTAGGCACAGGCTCGAAAGACGGCTGGAAGAAATCAACGCGGCCCGCATCCGGCTGGATGGAGAGAAAGAGAGTTTGACGCCGGTTGTTGTGGCCCGGAAACAGGCTGAAATCAATGAGCTCGAGCAGATGACCGAGGAGAATCGCAATACCACGCGGATCGCCCAGCTCAAAAACGAGACCGCCGTTCTGCAGGGTCTGCCCACCCTGCAGGAAAGCCAGCAAAAAGCGGTCGCCCGGCAGGAAGCCGAGTATGAGGAGGCGATCCAGCGGTTAGGGCCGCGGTTGAGAGAAATTCATAACATCTTAAGCAGTGTTACGACCCCCAAGAAAGAACGCCGGCAGGCGGAAGAAGATCTGCACAAGATCGTCATTGAATTGACCGGCAAGTCCACACTCCTTGATACCGTGCCTAACGATATCGGTGTCATGGTCTCTCCCTCCTGGTTCAGACAAACCCAGAGAGAATGGATGAACCGTTCCCGCCTGATCGAAAGATCCCAGCAAAAAGAAATCGCCAAAGCCCACAGCCAGCGCGATGAAATCATCATGGATGTGGTGCGTTTAAAAGCCCAGGCCAAAGGACAGCCCTCGGAGGCCCTGACCCGCCGCCTGCAGGACTTACGGACGCACATGGCCGGCTATGAAGACTATCTGGATGCCTCGGAACGCATCAAAGAACAACAGTTGTTTGAGGTGATCAAGGGGGTGGTGCAGGACACGGCGAAATGGCGCGCCGAAAAATTCCACGCCCCGCCGAGCGAAGCCCTGCCATTCCTGAAGCAGGCCAGGAATGGTCTGGTTGAGCGTTTCGCCGCCCAGGAATACCGCGTGCAGGGATTGGAGGATGTCCTGCAGGTGTATGCGCCGATGAAGGACACCAAATGGAGCCTGTCTCTGACCAACTTTACGCTTTTGATTGTGAATATCTTCCGTTCCGGCGCCAGCCGTGATCCCGTTTTCTTAGAATTTTTTAAGGCCTATCTCGATTGGGCGGCCGTCACCTATGGCGATGTCCTGGATGTCGAAGATATTCCGGAGGCCAACGATCATTTAAGAGCCGTGCTGAATGAAATCCGGACCAAGGTTGGACCGGATAGAGCCGCCGCGCCGGAGTATACGCTTGTTGAGATTTCCCTGTCCCTCGGTAAAGCCCGCCAGGCCGGCGACCACGCGGCGGAAGAACAACTGCAGCATCTGCTGGATCAGACCAAAAATATGGCCCTGGATCACCTGATCAGGGCCCAATTCTTCTATCTGCAATATCTGGAAGATCCCTCCAGAGACATCAATATCAATTTGAGCTCTAATCCCATTCTAACCGCCATTATGGTGGTGACGAGTCTGGTGACTCTGTTTGTGCCGGAGAAGAAGAACAGCCAGCACATAGACCGGGTGACCACCGGGATAGGAAATCTATTAAAACAACGAGCCCATTTAGCGGCTGAAGGTATTGCGTATGAAGAACGTCAGACCAAGATTGATCAGGCCAGGGCCGGCCGCGGAACCGTTTCGCTGTCTGATACGAAAGAGCCGTTAACCGGTCATAGGGCTCCCAGAGGTTCGGCCCGGGACATGACAGCAGCCGCTCAGGCCCTGGCGCAAAGAGCGGGAGTTGCCTCCAACGGGATGGAGACGGATGCCTCTCTCAGTTTTGGACAAAACCTCAATCACGAGATATACACAGATCCACGGCAGACGTTTAATACAGGCAGCAAGCTGGCTCCGGCCGGTCCCGATACGTTTGGGATTCCTAACACCCTCTCGAGCCGTCATTCTGGCTTGAATCTTTCTCCGTGGCAGAACTACGATTTAATCACGGGTTACCAATATCAGGGTATCGCCCCGACAGAGGGTTTTCGTTTCGATCCGTTCCTGTCCGGCCTTCAGGATCGTCATCAGATTTCGCTTAATTTAACCCGCAACGGCGTTGTCAATGCCATGAACGTCGGGTTGACGTATGTGCAGGGGCAAGAGGAAGATACCCTTCGCTTCGACTTTTCTAAACCTTTTGATAAGGGGCTGGCGACGTTTGCCCAGATTGAAGTGGATCTAAAAGGCGGGCTAAGAAAAGTGGCCGGCGCCAGCATCTCTTATCAGCTAGGCGCGGATAAGGCCGGTCAAGAGGGCGCTTATAACCGGGGCTATATGGCCACCTTTATCGCCGATGACGGGGAGACACGGTCCGTCCTCCTCTTCTTCGATCATCGCCTGGGGAACTGGGAGGTGCGGTTGGATAGTTCCTACGGTTACGGGGAGAAGAACGATGCCTTTAGAGTCAACTTTACGGCACTGCGCCATACGGCCTACGGCGTTGCCCATGGATTTGGCGTGAGAACGGTAGACGGCCGCTTCCAGCCGGTTGTGATCATCGAGAAACAGGACAGCCTGGGGATCTGGACTTCTTATTTGGAAGCCGGAATGGACACCAAAGGCAGCGCTTTGGTGCGGGCGGGCCTGCAGGCGAGGAGCGGGCCGTTTGTGGCGACGTCCTATCAGCCGGCCACCCAGTCCCAAGGACAGTTTGATGCAGAAGTCGGTCAGAATTGGACCATCAATGGCGGGAGGACCAGGGCCGGTGTCGGAGTCTTTGGTCATATAGATTCAACCGAAGATTATGGAGTCAGAAGCCGCTTGAAAAACTGGCCGCGTTCTGGAGTCGATATCTTGGCAAGCGGATCCACGGAAGGAGTAGGTTATGGAGTTAATCTCAATCCCCGGCAATTGTTCCGCGGCGCTGAATCGGCTAGGCAAAATCTGCGCACGCCGGACGGCCGGCCCATCATCGCCCCGCCTCAGGGCCAGATCCTCTTTGAAGACCATCCGGAGGCCGCGGCGGTCAAAGAGGCCCTGATGGCCGCGGCGGCGTATAAGAAAGGCGATCAACCCCTCTCCATCTTCGGGCTGATCAAGGAATTCCTGGGATCTACGGCCCGCTCCATTAAGACGGCTTCCAACCTCAAAGAGCCGTTAAAGCAGCTGGGTTCCTCTGTGGATGAACGCAAGTACCGCGCCCTGGAAGAAGGCTTCAACGCTCTGTACAAGGGCACGCTCTTTAGCGATTTCAAGGATCTCTTGGATACGATGGCGGAGGCCCGCGAGGCGGTTGAGATTTATCTCTATAACGCCAGGCCCGGCTCCGTCAATATCCGCAAGGACCTGGATCAGTGGGAATTGGTTTATGCCGCGGTCCATCTGAAAGCCGATCTGAAGGCCGGCGGCAGTCCGGAAGAGCTGGCCTCCCGCTTCGACCGCTATGCGGCCTTAAAGCAGAATGTGGCCCGTGTGATGGGCGAGCCGGCCTTCAATCCGTCGGATATCCGGCAGGTGAAACTGCTGCGCTTCTTTGCCGGCCTGAATGCCGATACGATGGATGTGGATATCTTTGTCGGCATCCTGGCCGAGTATCTGCCGCTGATCCAGCCGCTCATCATCGCTGCGGAAGGCAGACGGCTCGATATCACGACCCGGAAGGATTTGACCGCGGCGATCGCATGGTTGAAGAAGATCGACGAGAGCCGATTTGATAAAAACCACATCAAGCAGATTTTGGCCAATACGTTGGTTTTGATTCAGCGCGGGCAAAAGGCCGAAGAGGCCTTCAACCGCGCCCGGGAAATCCATCTGGCCCTGCTGGAAAAAGGACTGGCTCAATATGAAGCGCCTCTGTTAGTTAAAGTTTTAGATATTCAACAAGTCGTGATGGAGGCGGTGAGTATTGCTGAACAAAAAGCGTTCGATTTGGCCTTTGACTTCGCCGGCCGTCTGGAGCAGGTTGTCCGGAAAGACGAATTGAAGGCGGCCTTTGCCCAAACCGCTCTGTATCAAGGTCGTCCTTATTACAAAGATTTAGTGTACAACCAGTATCTCGCCAACCTTGATCAGGAAGGCGACCGCTTCAGCCGGATGCTCCCGCATATAGCCGCCCTGGAGAAGACGGCAAAGACGAATGAAATTGAATTGAACTTCGATACCACGTACGAATCCCGCGGCTTCAAGAATCTTTTGTACTGGGCCGAGGTGATCGTGGTGCTCGAGGATAAAGGATACGACGCCGGCGCCGTGCAAAATCGATTAGAGAAGCTCTTTTTATTCGGCCGTCGGGAATATTTTCCCAAGATGCTGGGCCAGATTCGTAAGCCGCTGCAGACAAAAGTGATTCAATTCCTCAAAGGCGAATTCGAGTTGACCGAGATCTCCTTCGGCCCGATGCGAGAGGCCGTTGACCATGCGCTTAAGATTGTTGAGCCTTCTCTGAGAAACGTCCTGACCCGGGCCGTGGCAGGGAATGCCGCCAAAGAAGCCTTGATAGAACCGATGATGGATAAAATCGCCCGGCTTAAATTTGTCACATCCGATTTGGTCATGGAGGCCGCTTACGACGGCGAGCAGACGGTCTACCTTCCGCAGAGGATAGTGCAGCTTGTTGAAAATAATTCCCGGCTGCAGGGGACCATTGCCCATGAATCGATGGCGGCTATAGGCTTGCCTGATTCCACCAACCGCGAGGTCGAAAAACTCTTTATCCTCGGCAAGAAGAGCTTTGAGATCCTGCGGCCCGAGCAGTTGGCCGGGATGAGCCCTGCCTTAAAGGCCGGTATCACCGAGCGTTTAGGCGGCGAGGTCATTGACCGGCACCAGACCGGTCCGGCCCAGCCGACCGCAGCGAAGAAGGTGGAGCACCACCCGAGCGTCCCGACGAACGCCGCCATCACAATTACGGTTCCGGTTAAACAGGAATTTTTGGACGGCATGGTCTTTGCCTTCAATAGCTGGGAGACTTTATCCAACCGCGAAGAAGTCAATGATGTTATCTTGGTCCCGAATTTCAAGATCAACTTTAGCGATTTTAATATTGACGACAAAGACTTCCAGGGATTCCTCAATCCACAGACCAGCCCCATTACAAATATCTTTGGAATCAAGCCGCGTAAGGACATCGAAAAGGCCATGGATATGTATGATCGCATTATCCAAGTCAAGAAGGCCTTGGAAAGACCCAGCGTCAGAAATGTGGAGGCCATTCATACGCGGATTTTAATTCCAGTCTACGGCATCGACATCCGCAACGGAGGTATTGATATCCAGGATATCAAGATGTTCAGCAACAACAACGACCAGGTCCTTATCAACGTGCTTGATCAGGTACGCTCTCGATTCAGCCCGCTGTTTGACAAAAACGGCAACCTGGTCGATGCCGAAAAGCTGATCGATTTCTTCGACCGGATCATTGATTTTGTGGAAATCTGGGAGAACATGGAGAACCGGGTCGAAATCAACAACCGTATCCTCGCTCAGATTTGGAAGATCAATCTGCTCAATGCGGTGAACGGAGCCATCGGGATCAGGAATATTCAAGGCTTCGGCAACAATGATGCCGGCAATTTGAACCCGGTCTTCAATCCGCTCTACAATGAAAACGGACAATTAAAGAGCCAGCAGGAGGTCATCGACACCGTGAACTTCTTTAATGCTGTTATCATCTTTGTCGAGAAATGGGAGCAGGCCCAGCACAAGGATCGGATCAATAACGAAATTTTAAGATTGTACGTCAACCGCGGCCAGCGCATTGACATCAAAGGCGGCCGGATCACGGCGGGTTCCTTGAGCGGGCTTGGGAATAAAGACACCCCCGTTTTCAACCCGCTTTACACCGAACAAGGCATATTAAAAGAGCGTCAGGAAATCGAGCTGACCGTTGATATCTTTGACCGGATCTTTGATTTCATCGATATCCTCAACACCATGCCCAACAGCCAGGCGATCCAGGACATTGTCTTAAAGCCGGCCTTTGGGATCAATCTGGCCAATCAAATCCAGATTGAGGAAGACATTCGCGGGTTTACTTTAAGATCCGGCAATCCGTTGTTTGAGAAGAAAGGCTCTGGCGCGGAGTTGAAGAATTTTGACAAGATCAAAGAAACTGTGGAATTTTATAGCCAGGTCGCCGAGTTTGTCCAGCTGGTCTTGGCGACCAACCGTGGGGATGATCTTAACCGCATCTTCAAGATGAATGTGAACTTTAACAGCCTGCGCGCCGAGGATCTCTCTCAGATCGCCATCATGATGTTCGATGAAGACGGCAAGCGCCGGGATTTTGAATCGTTGTTTAGAGAGCCGATCATTCCGCTCGCCGGGGCCCTGATTGAGGCGGCCGGAAACAGGGCGGATTACCGTCAGGCCCTGCAGTTCTTCTTCGGCACCAAGGCCACCTCCGATAGGAATATCGGCCAGTTTATTATGACCGTGGCCGAGCGGATCGGCGGCAGCGTCCAAAGATCCGAGGATGTGGCCGAAGGGTACCTGGAGACGGTCTTAAAGTTCTATACATATATTCGACATAATAAAGAGATCGGGCGGCGCTTGTCAGAGGCGCGCGAACAGCCGCTCAACTGGGTTCCCGAACAGGTCGGCTTTTCGTACCGGATTTTAGGCGGGGTGGTGACGCTCTTTATGTTTGACGGGACCACCTTAAAGAACAACGTTCAACCCGAAGGGGTGGCGAAACTGGCCGTCAGCTTCGTGGCCGAGGGCCGAAGCCTGAAAGAGGTCAGAAGCGCCCACATCAAGGATGCGGATCTGATCCGGGAAGCGGATCAGATGATCTCTCTGGCCGTCCGCTCATCTCCCATTAATCTGGGCGATCAAGAAATCACCATCCGCAAGTATAATTTCCTGTCCGACGGCCAGATTTTCTACGCGGCGCGGCAGCTCTACAGTATCCAGACAGGGAAGCTCCTGCAGGAGACCGTGGAGAATAAGGCGCATCGGTATACACTGATTCGTCATTTCACCTACAATGGCGGCCACAATTATGTCTTTAGGGATGCCTTCGGCGCGCCGTTCTTTATCCCCACGACGATTGAAACCCGCGTGCAGGCCTCCGGCTTTGGCGCCGCAATCTTGTTATCCCGGGCGGAAAATAAGGATGTCAATCTCAATCCCGGCATCGAAGAAGTCACTCAGGAACTCACCACGTTTACGCCCCGCGGATTTACGGCCTCTCAGGTGATCCGTACCCTCGGGGTCGCCGCCGGCAATCCGATCAAAGAAAGAGACGAGGATATCGAAACGATCTATACCTACGATAATACCGTTCTGGAAGTTTATGGACTCGCGGCCAAGGCCCAAACCTTTGACCTGGCCGGAGCCATTTTAAGAGAAGAGCGGTTCGATCATTTTGCCGAAGCTTCCGACGGCCTGCGTTTGGTCTTTGAAAGAACCGATCACCTCCTGGGCATTGAAAGGACCATCGCAAGAAACTTCCTGGGCCATACGCTGCGCGAAGAAGACCGCCGCGGCGGGACGGCCTTCCGTGAGATCAGGTATGACTATGAAAATGACGGCTTATATGCCTACACCCATGGCGGGGCGGCCTTGGCGGCGGGCTTTGGGGCGGCCTCCTTTATTGAACAAAGCGACCCGGCCACCGGTCAGGTGTATTCGGCCGGCAGTCTGCTCGGCTTTAACGAGCTGGGCGGAGCCGATTACCGCCGGGATCTCTTGGTGGAAGACCGATCGGTCATTGAGCGTTTGGGGACCAAAGGCCGGCTCATGGAATTGTACGCTGGCAAGGACGTGGATTATGTTCATGGCACAATCGAAGCCGAAACCGTGACCATCTATACCTACAGCCCGCAATATTCTTACTGGCGCGCCCGCGGCATCGCCTCCCGGACGGAAAAAAGGGCATGGGATGGAGGTTATGCCAACCGCGGCCCGTTGATCAGCGTCGGCGTGCCCGAGGCCGTTGTCGATATTACAACCCGTTATGGCGAAACGTTTAGAACTCTGAAACTCAAAGAGACGAAGGTGCGGGAAGGCAATGAGGCACTGGTCTTTACCCGGAGAGAGCTCTTTATAGATCTTCCAACGGGCAATCTCGTTCGTCTGGCGGCGCCGTCCGTTCATCCGCATGTCCGTCAGAATACGGTGGATATCCGTTACACCAGCTTGAACATCAAGGCCGAGAGCATCAAGTACAATGCCTACGGCGTTCTGGAGGAGACGACGAGCAGTCTGGATTATTTGGGCCGGCCGGCTGCTGTTTATGACGAAAGGGGCCGGCGTTTAAGAGGCGTCCTCCGGGAAGATGTCCTTAATCCCAATGTGGCCCTTGTATCGACGATCGAACGGGTGATGAATTTCCACAACGGCTTAATCGAGAAGGTCTTTCTGTATCCGGGACGGAACAGCGAAGACCTAAGATGGCGCGATATGTTTGAGGGCACCAGGCTCGTGATGACCATCGAATACGACCGGACTGAATTTGAGACAACGACCCGAACCGAGGCGTATGAAGGCACCCGCAGGATCGCCGATGTCCAAGAGACAGAAATCCTGCCCGGCGGCATCCTCAATGGTGCTCTTCGCAAGAAAGAAACAACCGCCGGCGGACTGACCGAGATGACATATCTGCAGGACGCCTATGACGGCCTGCAGAATGACTTTGAGATGATCGTGCGGATGAACGATCCGGCAGGACAGCAGGAATACCGCTGGCAGCTCAAGCGCACCTA